>PCSG01000417.1:11721-15727 GCA_002772195.1 Desulfobacterales bacterium CG23_combo_of_CG06-09_8_20_14_all_51_8
GTCCTGTGATTTTATGTTTTGTACTTCATGCCGGAGCCCCCGTCATCGCGTCTTTGTTCAAAACACCGGTGATGCGGCATGGAATGATCCGGTTTTTAAGGCGATCATCCCCGTCAACCACGACCCGCATATAATTGGACGTGAGGCCCGTCAAAAGCCCTGTGCGCGCCTCTCTTTTTTCCTCAATCAAAACGCCGATGGTTTTGCCGATCATACGGGAATAAAAAGCCGATTTTTTTTCACGGCCCAGCAAAAGCAATTGATTGCGTCTTTTTTTGATGGTCTGAGGATCCACGGGGTCGGAAAACTCTACAGCCTTTGTGCCCGGACGGGAGGAAAAGGGGAACACATGAAGATAGGTGACCGGAAGGTTTTTTAGCAGTTCGAATGTGTTTTTAAAAGCTGCTTCTGTTTCACCGGGAAAGCCCACCATGATATCCGCGCCAATGGCCGCCTCCGGAATGGCTTGATGAATGGAATGGATTGTCTCCGCAAATATCGCGGGAGTGTATGTCCGGTTCATGCGTTTTAAAATATTTACATCGCCGCTTTGCAGGGGCACATGAAAATGACGGCAGATCATTATGGAATCAGCGGTAAATTTTATCAGGGCATCTGAAATTTCAAGCGGTTCCAGGGAAGACAACCGAATGCGTTGCCCAATTTTCGCATTTTTCAGCGCCGCCAATAGTCCGAGAAGGGATGTAGGCGGGGTCAGGTCCTGGCCGTAACGGCCCAGATGAATGCCGGTCAGGACGATTTCTTTGGCGTTTGCAGCCGGCGGATTCTGAATAATATTGAGAACCTCGTCCGGCGGCAGGCTTCTGCTGGGACCCCGGGTATAGGGCACGATGCAATAAGCGCAGAAATTATCGCATCCGTCCTGAATACGGATAAACGGCCGGGTGCGGTTCCCGGCCACGGGCAGGGTGATCGGGGCGATCTGACGCATTTTCCGAATATCCCCGCAGATAATTTGAGGAACGCTCAGCTTTTGCATCCGGGTGGGCGGAGCAAAAAGCCGGCTGATGGCATGTTTATCCGTATTGCCGAGGATATAATCAATGCCTTTGATTTTTTCCAGGGTCCCTGGCTCTGACTGGGCGTAGCATCCGGTGACAACAATTATAGCCATCGGGTTATCGCGGATGGCTTTGCGAACAGCCTGCCTGGACTGCATGGACGCTTTTTGCGTGACCGTGCAGGTGTTGATGACGCAGATATCCGCAGATACGCTTTCACTGCGTTCGACAGAGCAGATCCGTTCCAGTCCCGCATAGAGGGATTCGGATTCGCATTGATTTACCTTGCAGCCCAGGGTGGTGATGGAAATTTTTAAAGGATTTCGGTGGGGTTCAGTCATGGATAAAACCGCCTGCGATCACTTCGTCATTGACATAGCATACGGCTCCCTGGCCCGGAGTGACGGCGGGCTGCGGAGTTTTGAAATAAATGGTCGCTGTATCATTGGTTTGCGGAAGCAGAGTCGCTTCAGCCGGCTGATGGCGGTAGCGGATTTTAACAAAAACATCGATGGCCGCGTCAGGGACAGGAATAAACCAGTTGATATGTTCCACTGTCAGGGAAGGCGCGTATAATTCCTTTTTAGACCCAACGATCAGCCGGTTTTCTTTTGTATCAATCCTCAAGACATAATAGGGCTCTTTGGCCGGGCAGTTAATGCCCCGGCGCTGGCCGATGGTAAAGCAATGAAGGCCGTTGTGGGTTCCCAAGATTTGTCCTTTGATATTTGTAATGGGTCCGGGGGATGGCGTCATTTTCTCCTGGGCGCCAAGAAATCCGGCATTATCATTGTCCGGTATAAAACACACATCCTGGCTTTCTTTTTTTGAAACCGGGACAAGTCCATAAAAGTCGGCGGATTCCTTGACCTGGTCTTTGGTCATATCGCCTAAAGGAAAACAAATACGGGAAAGGATGTCCGGGGGTAAAAATGCCAGAAAATAGGACTGGTCTTTTTTCGGGTCCCTGCCTTTTTTCAGAAGGTATGAATGGGCTTGCTTTTCTACAATCCGGGCGTAATGGCCGGTGGCAAAAAATGAGGCCCCCATCTGCCCGGCCATTTCATAAAGAATGCCAAATTTGATCTTTGCGTTGCAAATCAGGCAGGGATTGGGGGTTCTGCCCAGTTGATAACTTTTGATAAAATAATCCACCACGGTTTCTTTAAACGGTGTCCGGCAGTCAACCAGCCGGATGGGAATATCCAGTTGACGCGCGATGGCCTGCAGGGGGTGGGCAGCGGGCAAATCAGAAATCCGGATCGCCGGGTCAGACGAATTGAAAGGTCGGGCCGGCCAATCAGCGGGCAGGATCGGCTTCGGTTCATATCCATGAATAAAATGCAGCCCAAGGACCTGGCTGAACTTTTTTTTTAAAATAAAGGCGGCCATCAGGGAGTCCACGCCGCCACTGATGGCCACGGCAACGTCAGGTTTCATTCAAACAGGGATTCATTGGTGGGCTGGGTTTTCATGGCCCGGGTCAGGCAGGTGGGGATGCACAGCTCGCACACACTGCATTTGGTCTTGTCAAAAACCACATACATGTCCGGCCGGCTGATATACAAGGCATGAGTGGGACAAACCGCCGTGCAGGCCCCGCAATGAATGCATTTGGTCTCTTCCCGGGTGATTTCCTGGGACGCGTTTTTGACGATCACCCCTTGTTCTTTGAGATATTGGACGGCGCTTTTGAAATTTTTTTTGGATCCAGACAATTCCAGCACCATAATCCCTTCTTTCCGGGGCAGAATGGTGGCTTTGAGGATATTGAAGGTGAGATCATAATATTTGGTCAAATGACAGACCACGGGCTTTTCCACCTCCCGGCTGGGGAAATGAAGGATCAGAATTTTGGAATACACATGGAACCTCCTGCCTCACGAAGTGAGCGCGATTCGAGAAAATCAAAGAATGCAGTTTTCTGGGTAAAAATTTTTAATCAATTGAAAACCGGAAGTCAACACCAACCTGTTGGAAGAAATTGTCTTTTTGTTTTGTGTAGGCGCTTTGGAATTTTTTCCGGCGGCATAATTTTGCAACAGCTGTCTGTGAAAAATAAAAAACGTGGGCGGCAGGCGCCGTCCACGTTTTAATAAATCCGGGGCAAAGGATTAATGGATGCCGTTGGTTAAAATATCAAACACTTAAAATAAATATCCCAGGCTTACTTCAAAAATCGGAATGATTTCCTCATCCTTGTCCTGTTCGCCGTCGCTGAGGTCAGGTTCTGTCTGATCCCAGTTGACATACCCGGCGCCGAGGCCGATGCGCGCGTTGATGTGGCTGGCGAAGTCCTTTTTCATATAATTGCCAAGATTGATTCGATAGCCCAGAAGAACCCCATAGATCCGGCCGATTTCATCCACGCCGTGATTTTCAGCGTCATAATAGGAGGCGGCAAGGGCCAGAAAAGGCGAATTGCCCTGAGGGTGCAGATAGTAGGAAATCCCGCCGGCATATCCATCGCCGTTAAGTAAAGCGATAAAAGACAAATGGTTGAACTGGACTTCCAAGCCGCCGCCGAATTCGATGCCATCGTCGCTGACGCCGAGGCCGATTCTGGGGCCGACATAAAATGATTTTGCAGGCTTTTCCGGGAGGGCGGCCGTTTCTTCAGGCGCTCCCGCAGCGGCCGTTTCTGCTGGGGCCGAAGCAGGTGCGACCGGCGCGATGATTTCCGCAGCCCCTGGAATTTCAGAAACGCCAAAAAGGGATTTGATATTTTCCATTGCGGCGTTTTTTGTAAATTCATCCTGGGTGCCTTCATAATCATAGAGGCCGTGCTGGGTTTCATTGCCGCCGGCCACATTGACCAGGGTGGTGTCTAAGGAATACAGGTTGCCAACGTTACCGATGATGCCGTAAATCACAAAATCAACATCCAGTTATTTGCCGATTTTGAGTGAACATCCAAGATCGGTGCAGGTTTTTTCCATATCTCCGGCGGTTTTCGCTTTTAACAGATCATCGATATTTTTGTA
>PCSG01000417.1:15738-16877 GCA_002772195.1 Desulfobacterales bacterium CG23_combo_of_CG06-09_8_20_14_all_51_8
CAAACATGTCCAGGCGGGTCAATAATTGGGCGTATTGGCCGGAAATCAACTGACTTTGATAAATGTTTGAATCGGATAGGTCCGGGTGAAACAATAAGACGGCACAGGTTGGTTTTTCGCTGCTGTATCCCGGCATCACCGTAACCAGTAAAAAGAATACAGAGAGTAAAATTAATAATTGGTTTTTCCGGCCCATTGTTCATCGCCCCCTTGCTTATAAATGGTTAAAGAAATGCGGATGATTGGGTGTCATCTGGAACTTTTGTTGCGACTGAAAATTATGTTCTAATCGCTATCATTGTTTCAGAAAAATTACAATGAAATTAATTGCGTATGGAATTAATTGCGTATGGAATTAATTGCGTAAACGATTGATCGAAAAATTGAGAAGTATCATCCAGGGGACAGGAAAGGCGGCCAATTCTTGTTTCCGGGGTGATCCTAGCCACGAGGAAATTAAGAAGAAGAAAACGCATAACCGCCAAAACAGGCGGGTGACTCAGAATGAATGCCTGCGGAGGAATACCTGCGCGGACGGCCATTTTTTTCGAAGTTGATTTAATTTTCCGGGTTAACTTTCCAGAGTCTCCTTGATCATCATGGTGGATGGATCAAGAAAAAGGGGGGGGCGGTCGTTGATTTCACGATCCAGAGAAAGGCGTTTGACCTGGATTTTGTCTTTGTCCGGCAGTAGTTGAATAATCATGTTAAACAAATTGGGATCATTCCCTCCCCATTGCCTCAGCATGCCCACCGGATCATCTGTGTGGCGGCGGTGGCTGCGTATGGAAAACCACACGATAAAATGGTTTTGCCGGGCATATTTTTTTAAACGGTTGAGTTCAGAGGGCATGGCGGTGTCGATGGACAGTCCGTCCAGAATAAGAACCTGGGGGGTGAAGATCTGCTGCGCGATCAGTTCATCGATGCGGGCCATTAATTTTGTAAAATCAAAACTTTCGGTTTCAAACGTCATAATAAAACGACGCGTCAGCAGGGATTCCCATAACTGCCGGCTCTGTTTTGCGTCATGGTCCTGGGTGAGATTTGAAAACATTTCCCGGTACCATAAATTGACTTTATCCACAGGGTCCTGGATGCCGATGTGAAGGACTCGTTTGTCCTTGAGCAGGCTGCTG
>PCSG01000417.1:16889-20062 GCA_002772195.1 Desulfobacterales bacterium CG23_combo_of_CG06-09_8_20_14_all_51_8
GCGATTTGAACAAGAAAGGCTGTTTTGCCGACGCCCGCCCGGGAAGTTACGGCGCCGAAATTCCCTTGTTGATCAATGTCATCGGTTTCATAACCCAAAAAACCGAGAGGATTTTTTAAGATAAGTTGTTTTTTCAGCATTTATAAGTCCTTATAACTTTATTGAGTCCGGCGTTACGAGCGTTGAACCCTGCGATGTCCGCTAAAAACGCTTGTCAGGTCCCGGTTCTATTTTTTTTTTCATTTTTTTTTTCAATGGCTTCCAGCACACTCTGGGGAACCTGTCGATAGGTTAAAAATTCCATGGTAAACAGGGCTTTTCCCTGGGTCATGGATCGTAATGTGGTGGAATAGCCGAACATTTCAGACAAAGGCACCTGGGCTTCAATTTCCGTGGTATTCCCCACATCATGGGAGCCAATAATCATTCCGCGGCGCTGGTTTAAAGACCCCATCACATTGCCCTGAAATTCAGCCGGGGTTTCCACCACGACTTTCATGATTGGTTCTTGAAGGACCGGCTGGGCCTTAAAATAGGCCTGATTAAATGCGCCACGGGCAGCTGCCTGAAAAGCCATTTCCGATGAGTCCACGGAATGGGACGCCCCGTCGTTGATGACAATTTTAATGCCGGTGACAGGATAGTGCATCCAGGGGCCCTTGCTAAGGCAGGCCGTAAACCCTTTTTCGCAAGCCGGAATATACTGGGTGGGAATGGATCCGCCCGTGACCTTGTTTTCAAAGACAAAATCACCTTCTGCGAGCGGCTCCATGAATCCGGCGATACGACCGTACTGGCCGGAACCGCCGGTCTGTTTTTTGTGAACATAATCAAAAGGCGTGCTGCGAGTGATGGTTTCACGGTAAGCCACACTGGGTTCTCCGGTGATGATTTCAGCTTTATATTCCCGCCGCATGCGTTCGACGTAGACTTCCAGGTGCAGTTCGCCCATGCCGGAAATGATCGTTTCACCGGTTTCTTTGCTGACAAATGTCTGAAACGTCGGGTCCTCTTTGGTGAACCGGTTTAAGGCCTTTGCCATATTGGTCTCGGAAGCATTGTCTTTGGGCTTGATGGATAGAGAGATGACCGGTTCCGGGATATGCATGGACGTCATGGAAAGATTTAAACCGGCGGCGGTGAAAGTGTCACCGGAAACGCAGTCCACCCCGAACAGGGCCCCGATATACCCGGCTTCGATTTTTTCCACATCCTCCATCTGGTCCGCGTGCATGCGGACGATTCTTCCGATTTTCAGCTTTTTGCCGTTACGCACATTGACGCAGGCATCGCCTTTTTTCAGTTCTCCCTGATACAAGCGAATGTAAGTCAACTGCCCGAACTGGCCGTCTTCGAGTTTAAAGGCAAGGGCCACCAGCGGGTCTTCTTTTTTCCCGGAAAGACGTATGGGTTCTTCATTTTTATCCAGATCCAACGCCCGATTGTCCACTTCCATGGGAGAAGGCAAAAACTGGTTGACGGCATCTAAAACCAGCTGAATGCCTTTATTTTTATAGGCGGATCCCATGACCACAGGGGTCAGTTTCCGTTCGATGGTTCCCTTGCGGATGGCTTCGATGAGAAGTTTTTCCGAAATTTCTTTTTCTTCGATCACCGCTTCGGTCAGTTCATCTGAAAAAACAGACGCGGCATCCACAAGTTCTTCTCGTTTCATTAAGGCTTGATCCAAAAAGGCTGCTGGAATTTCTTCCGTGCGAATACTGTCGCCGAATTCCCCGTCAAAATAAACGGCTTTCATGGAAATCAGATCAATAATCCCTTCCAGGTCCGCCTCAAGGCCGATGGGAATTTGAACGGCAACGGCGTTGTGATTCAGTTTCTCCCTGAGTTGCCGAATGACCCGGAACGGATCGGCGCCGCTTCGGTCGCATTTATTGATAAAGGCAAGGCAGGGCACCTGGTATCGCTTCATTTGCTGGTCCACGGTAATGGATTGAGATTGCACGCCTCCCACAGAGCAAAGCACCAGAATCGCGCCGTCAAGGACCCGCAATGCCCGTTCGACCTCTATGGTGAAATCGACATGGCCCGGTGTATCTATAATATTGATTTCGTGGTTTTTCCACTGGCAGTAAGTGGCTGCGGACGCAATGGTAATGCCGCGCTCTTTTTCCAGTTCCATGGAATCCATGGTGGCGCCCACGCCATCCTTTCCCTTGACTTCATGGATTCGATGGATTTTTTTGGTAAAATACAGAATTCGTTCCGTGAGGGTTGTCTTCCCCGAGTCAATATGGGCGCTTATGCCGATATTTCTAACTTTTTGCATCAAGATGTTCATTGAGATCAATTCTTTCAAGTGGTTTTGTTCTGTTGAAATTAGCAATTTGTCTAAAACAATAAAATTTTTTAATAATATACTTTTTTATGAGAAAGTCAAGATAAATTATGAAGTGATGACGGATGAGATGTCACTACGCGCCTCATATTGTAATGATGCGCTTTTGGGAAAAACCAAAAATGAAGGGCTTATCGGCAAGTTGAGCAGCTGGATCCGGAATCGCTCGCGTCTGCTTGTTGGTTCCCTCTGGTGCTGGAGGCGTCTGAGGACCCGTTGCGAATATTATAACAATTCGTCGCGGCAGGTGTGGTTCGTTCAGGAGGGGGCGGATATAAGCATTTGCACTTTGGTGGCTCAGGGAGATATGACTCGCAAGTCCCAGGATTATCGAATGACATTCTGATAAGTGGAATCGGGGCGGGCTGCTGGCGAGCATCTGAAGGATGAAGGCATTTCGTACATTCAACAGGCGGATTGCACCTTTTCATCAAATCTGTGTCGGATTGCCGAACCCATACGGCAATCTGGGCGCTGTTGACACGGACATAAGTATTTCCAACATAGCCACGGATGTATTCAGCGCCTGAGGGATCATTTATCCCAAATTGATTCGTTTTTGGTGCTTTTTGAAGAATTTCATTTGCGGTATTTTCATAATTCCGGACCTCAAGATGCATGGCCGTTACTTTTTCACCGGTGAACGGATCGGTTCCGCTGATTTTTTTTATGGAATACACGGGTGGTAGTTTTTTGTCCGTATAATCTGCAACAGAGATGTTGTGGCGGCTTAAGGAACTGTTCAAAAATTATTCATTCTTTTTAATGGAGTAATTCCACTCACCATGAAAAGATTCCGGGTGATGGCAGAGGG
>PCSG01000190.1 GCA_002772195.1 Desulfobacterales bacterium CG23_combo_of_CG06-09_8_20_14_all_51_8
CCGATTCTTCATCCACTGCCGATGCTTTTTCCGCTGCCGATTCTTTCTCAGCCACGGCAGGGGCCGCCAGCGGTGTCTCCGGCGATTTCGCCGGCTGGTTTTGCACCAGATCCATCAGTCCTTTTGAAAGCAGCGCCCGGGCATGTTTGTCCCGCTCCTTGCTGGTGGGACTCCCCATGACGACGGCGATGGCGCGGACATTGTTTTTTTGGGCTGTGGCGGCGATGGAAAACCCGGCTGCGCTGAAATAACCGGTTTTGAGGCCGTCACATCCTTCAAAATCTCTGAGCAGATGATTGTGGGTGCGCATGATAAACGGCTCCGGCGCATCCGGCCGGAACTCCCGGAGCTGGGTGGACGTGTATTTCAAGGCTTCCGGATATTTCAACAGCTCCCGGCTGAGCAGCGCCATATCCTGGGCCGTGGTGACATCCGGCTGCTGGTTTTTTCCGGGCGGCAGGCCGTGAACGGAATGGAATTCACTGTTTTTCATGCCGATTTCCGCAGCTTTTTTGTTCATCAGGTCCACAAAACCTTCCATACCGCCGGCGTAATGCTCCGCCAGGGCCAGGGCCGCATCATTGGCGGACTGGACCATCATGGCATAAATCAGCTCATCCACCGGAAACACTTCCTTTTCCTTTAAATATACCTGGGAACCGCCCATGCGGGAAACCCCGGCCGATATGGTGACCGGGTCCGTAAGAGAAATTCGCCCGGCCTTTACCGCATCCAGAATCACCAGCAGGTTCATCAGCTTGATCATGCTGGCCGGGTACCCTTTGGCATCCGCCTGGTCTTCAAAAATCACCCGGCCGGTATCTGCATCGATCAGCACCGCCCCCAGATACGGACTTTTAGAAACTTTATTGAGCCCGAAGGCCGGTGTGATGGTCCCGATAAAAACGACGATAGCAAGCGCGCAGATGCCTGTGACAGAAAATGATTTTCCCATAATCCTTAACAGCTCCCTTCCTTAAACCGGTTTTATGTTTAAACGGGGGGAGTATAGCGACAATTTTTTGCCGGTGTCAAGAAAGTCCCCGGCACTAAAAACCGCTTCATGAATGAAAATCTCTATCTTTTTTTAGTTTTTTATCATAAAATCAAGAAATTAAATTTCTGGCGCCAAAACAGCGAACGCCAGAGATAAATTTTTCCCAGCAAAGACAAATAATGAAATCATTCGGGCGTGTTCTATCCTTTCTGATGATGATGCTTGCGCCTGCATCTGGGCATGTTTTTCAGCATCATTCTGAGATTTCAGTACCTGTTATAACATGGGAACCCCCGGTTGCCAGCGGATTTCGGGGCTTTATGAAAATTGTGAAAGGCATGTAAAATGAAAAAACGGATTTTACGACGCACTGTTTTTGGGGGCATCCTGCTGCTGTCGCTCCTGTCCGCAGCACAGGCCCCGGCGGATATCATCATTTTAAAAAACGGGCAAATCCTCCGGGATGTGACAGTCCGGGACGAAGGCGACACCCTGTATTGTGAAAATGAAACCCAGTCCTTTTATATCAACAAGCAGACGGTGCAAAACATCATCCGCACCGGCCCGCGGACATTGCCCGAACAAGCCCGGGAGTTCGTCACGTTTCTGCCTGAGCGGGCCCGACGGTTTGCCCATGATTATCAAGCCTTTTCCTTTATGATTCTCCTCGTTCTTTTGGTGCCGGCGGCCCTGATCGTCTTTAAATTCCTTTGGATCAATCTCAAACCAGCCGTCCGGGAAGGGGCGCGGCGCAAAGACATTGTCCGGGCCGTCAGGCACCTGGACGCGGACGAGCAGTCGGTTTTGCGGGAATTTTACATTCAGGAGGCCAACACCCTGGAAATGCCGGTGGAGGATAGGGTGGTGGCCGGATTGATCAAAAAAGGAATTCTTCAGACCACCCGGGACAAAGGCGAGTATGCCAGCTGCGGGCTGATGCTGCCGGTTATTCTCTCAGCAACGGCGCAAAAGCACGTCAAGCCGTCAAAAATCGGCATGCCGGCGGATATAAAGGACCCCGCGGCCCGGGAAAAACTGGCCAAAACCCGGCCGGCCTATATGTATGAACTGGCGGGGTTTTATAAGTCCCTGGAAACGAAGGCGCGGATAAGTAGTGACGGTGCCGGTTGATAGAAAAAAACAAACAGATAATCCGGCTGGTCAGGCTTCGGAAATATCCTCAATCGTTGCATGGGTTTTTAAAAAAAACGCCAATTGGTCGGCCTGTTCTTTGCTCATCCTCTGGAATTGAACGCTCACCCGGCTTTTAACAAACGGCATGAAAAACCCTTTACTGTCCACCTTGGCTTCTGAAATTTTCTTTGATGGAATGTCTTTTAAATAAAACACCCGACCGGCGATAAAAATATCCGTATCAAATACTTCCGGAATTTTTTCCGCGTTGGCAATGGTGATCAATGAAACCCCGCCCTTGCTGATATTCTTGATTTTGCATAAAATTTTAGCACCATTTTCAATATACGCAAATGACGCGTCCCGAACCCGAAACCGCTGATGCATTCGTCGGTCCATAGGATTTCCCATGATCGTGCCCTCCGTTCCCATCATAAATTTTTTTTTAACCTTCCCGGTTTTCCCCGGGAAAACCAGCGGGAGATGGGGACCATTACACCGTTACCCCACGGCAGATTAATTTCTCCCGCTAAAAAACCACTGTAAATTCGGTCTGGGAAAGAATCTCCCCTTTCCCTGTAAGCACATCCACTCGCCACTGGCCGGCCTCGAGGGGATGCTTGAGGGAGATATTGCTCCATGTCCGAGTCTGCGCATGGCGAATGTCCAGGCGGACGGTCCAATATCGGCGGCCGTTATGATAATAGACATGACGCAGGGTCTGAGGCGTATCCTTTGATCGCACATCCATCCAGACATGGGGGTTTTCCCCTTTGCCAATGGAAAACACCTTCTGCCGGGACACGGGCCGGCGGTCGCCGACGTCCCGGCAGGTGACTATTTCCGCGATGCGGATATGGGGATTTGCGGAAAGGGATTCTGCGGTTGATGCGGATGCCGGTTTCCCCGCAAGGCCGGGGCGGGGTTCCAAGAGCCGAGTCGGATCCGCGGCGGTGTTTTTTTCTAAAGATTTTAACCCTGGGGCCGGGCGTAGAAAAGACGGCGTCTGTGGCATCTTTTCCCGAACCGGGGGGATGCCGTCGTCGACGGGTTCGGATGATGTAATGGGTCCCGGCGGTCCTTCTTCTATGGAGGCCTGCTGATTGACCGCTTTTTGATCATTTACGGAAGTATCTGTTTGCTGAGACGAACTCCGGGTGACGGCCACGGAATGGGAAGCATACCGAACAGAGTCCGGAACCGGCGTGGAAAGGTACCTGTAAAAAATCCCCCGCGCGCAGACCAGGGCCAGCATCACGCCCAAAAAACGGATCCGGGCGATTTTTTTCACATGCTCCTTGGCATCCACCACGGCCCGGAATTTTTCCATAACCTCCCGGTCCCTTTTTTCAATCGTATATCGATCCATCCGCCAGAAACCCGTTGTTGCGGGAACCTGTCCATGCATGTCCATGCAGGCAGAAAAATTGAAGATTATGTATACCACAAAAAACCATCAATATAAAGAAATATAAAAAAACATGTCTGAATTCGCCAGAGACATTTCATCCGGTCATGGTTGGCGGGATAGAAGGACGCGAAATTGTGGCAGAGGATGAGGACCGTGAAAAACGGGTATCCCGACTCAATACCCGCCTTCTATTTGGACGGGAAAATCCATCCGAGGAAAACACTGATGATAAACAGAATCCTATCCCAATGGCCGCCGGAAACTCGCCTTGCGCCGCCTGATCTGTTTTTCCGGAATCGGATTTCCTTTATTGTGATTTTGATAAGGTCCATAAAGTTTTTAAACATGAGCATCTTCTTTTTTAATAAGGTGATATCAAATTGACAGAAAGGGGAATTCCGTCTTATAGTGGTCCCGTTCAGGTGGGATGAATTGTCCGTCCGCCGATGTTCAAATTTTCAAAACCATCATAGAAGGATTTCTATTTCAGGAGGGTTTATGAAACGATCTGTTTTAACTCAATCAATTCTTGTATTCCTGGCTGTCTGCCTGATCTCGGCAACGGGATTTTGCGAAGACACGAACATTATCTTCAAACACGACCAGACCGGCGTCGCCAACGAAGTCAACCAGATGAAAGACTTCGATTTTACACTTCAGGAGCGGGAACGGGACCGCATGAAGCAGTGGAATATTGAAGACTCCACAGAGGCTTTGAAAGTGGGGGATGTCTACTATGAAAAGGGCGAGCTGGAAGACGCGATTTTCTTTTACCAGATCGCCATCAAAATAGATCCCGCCAACACCGAGGCCCACCAGAAATACATTTCGGCCCGCAACGATGAACAGGCCAAAGTCAGCCCCCGCTATCACCGGGCCATGGAATATTACCGCAAGGGCATGAAAGAAAAAGCCGTTGATGAACTGACCGCCGAGATCAAGGAAAATCCGGACAACGAGGCGGCCCGGATCAAGCTGAACGAAATAGAAAGCGAGTAATCCCCGGGGTTCCTCTTTAGAAGCGATCCTTTTTTTTCAGGGGATCTCCCGGCTGCTTTTTCCAGCGCAGGTGCATCCAGACCCACTGCTCCGGATGTTGCCGGATGATTTGCTCATAGACGTCCGAGCATTTCTGGGTCAGGGCGAGGACATCCCTTTCCCTGTCCCCGGTATCCTCATAATGAAGCGGCGCAAAACATTCCAGTTCATAGGTCAGATCTTTTTTCAAATGCATGGCTATGGGCAGGATGGGCACGGAAAGCATGCCGGCCAGGACCGCCGGCCCCACCGGAGTATGGGCCTTTTTCCCGAAAAAATCCACAAAAACGCCCTTTGTCCGCGTGTCCTGATCGATGAGCATGCCCACCGGAAACCCGTTTTTAAGGGCTGTAATGACGCCCCGGGCCGCGTTGCCTCTTTCGATATTGATATAACCGGCGGTATTTCTCGCATCCACGATGAGTTTATTGATTCTCGGGTTGGACAGGGGCGTCCCCACCACATGCAGGTTTAATCTTTCCCGGCCCACCCAGGCCCCCATCAGCTCCCAATTGCCGAAATGACCGGCAAGCAGGATAAACCCTTTTTTGTCCGCATGCACCTGCTCCAGATAATGCAGATTTTTTGCCGTAATCAGCCGGTCCATCCCGTGTCTGTCATAGAGGGGTATCCGGATGGCATCCACCCCGGCAGTGGCAAAGTGCAGAAACACGTGACGGGCGATGCGACGGATTTCACTTGCGGATTTTTCATGGCCAAAGGCCAGGGTTAGATGGCGGATCGTGTTTTTACGATGGAAACCGGAGGCGGCGTAAAACACCAGGGCCAGGAGCCTTGCCAGGGTGATCCCGACCCGGCGGGGCAGAGTCCTGAACAGGACAACCCAGAAAAAGACACCCAAAAAGGCGATATTATGCCGGATGGATTTTTTAAGCTTCATTCACTCCCAAAATCAAGATCTATATAGGGCCAGGCCGGCTGTTTTTAAAAATGCAGGACCACCACAGGAACCACCACGAGGATGGTAGATCCGATGCCCAGCCCCGCATGGCCGCCATCGTCATCATCGTCATCGTTGTTGTCGCTATTGTTCGCATCCACGGCGGTGGCGACGAATCCGGCGGTGGCCAGGGTGGCCAGGACAATATGGATATTATACGGCGACAGCCCTTCATCCATATCAAAGTAGTGGCTGTATTCGGAAAATCCGGACGCACATGCCGCCACCGCCAGAACGGCGGCGGTATCCCCCGCGC
>PCSG01000407.1:0-207 GCA_002772195.1 Desulfobacterales bacterium CG23_combo_of_CG06-09_8_20_14_all_51_8
ACCCACGCGGCCATGACCTGCTTCCGGGGGCTGGCCGACGACCTTCCCCTTATGACCTGGCTCAATGACCATATTTTCCCGGCCGAAGCCCGGCTCAATTATGAAAAGGTCAAGACCGGGTCGCTCTTGGCCTGCGCGGAAATGATGCTGTCCGGCACCACCTGTTTCGCGGATATGTATCTGTTTGAAGACGCGGTGGCGGAAGCG
>PCSG01000407.1:217-1390 GCA_002772195.1 Desulfobacterales bacterium CG23_combo_of_CG06-09_8_20_14_all_51_8
CCGGGATGCGGGCCGTGGTGGGAGAGGTGCTCTATGATTTCCCGTCTCCCTGCTACGGGACCATTGAATCAGGGTTTGCGTACACAGAAAATTTGATTGGCAAATGGAAACGTGATCCCCTGATCACCGTGGCCGTGGAGCCCCATTCCCCGTATCTCTGTGCGCCGGATCTGCTGATAAAAGCGGGGGAACTATCGGAGAGACACCAGATCCCTTTTATTATTCACGTGGCCGAAACCCGGACCGAAGCCGATACCCTGCAGCAAAAATACGGCCGAACCGCCATTGCCCATCTGGCCGCTATCGGCGTCTTGTCCCCGCGCCTTTTGGCCTGTCATTGCGTGGTGCTGAAGGATGCGGACATTGATTTGCTGGTGCGCTTTGACGTCAAGGTCTCCCATAACCCGGAAAGCAATATGAAACTGGCATCGGGTATCGCGCCGGTGTCGCAGCTTTTAAAAGCCGGGGTGTGCGTGGGTCTGGGCACGGACGGACCTACCAGCAATAATAATCTGGACCTGTTTTCGGAAATGGACACCGCCGCGAAACTCCATAAGGTCAATACCCTCGACCCCACGGTCATGGATGCGAAAACCGTGCTCAAAATGGCCACCCTGGAGGCGGCGAAAGCGTTGGGCCTCGATGCCGTAACCGGCTCCCTGGTCCCGGGGAAAAAAGCTGACGTCATTGTCATAGACACCCGCAAACCCCATCTGACGCCCATGTATAACGTGTATTCCCATCTGGTGTACGCGGCCGGCGGAAGCGACGTGGATACGGTGGTCATCAACGGCCGGGTGGTGGTGGAAAAACGTCGGCTCTTGACCCTGGACGCCCCAAAAATAATGGCGGACGTGAATCAGATCGCTGCGGAAATCAAAGCCGGGAAATGACTGCGGCGGGAAATTATCCCGTTGACAATACGGTGAATTACGAATAAAAAATTGCCGTTGCTTTTTAAACGCCACACGGGAAAAGCCAATGCCGAATCAGCGATTGAATTTCAGGCTTTTTTGTTGTATTTTTTTATTGATTGGGATGGCGCTGATGCTCGCCGGGTCCGTTGCCGGAGCTGCGGAATCCGACACTTTTGACGACTTTGATGAGTTCAATGAATTTGAGGTGGCGGAAAGCGGGGAGTCTGCGCCAGCCTTTGATCCTTTAAGCGGATAC
>PCSG01000407.1:1538-5762 GCA_002772195.1 Desulfobacterales bacterium CG23_combo_of_CG06-09_8_20_14_all_51_8
CCGCCGGCATCGAGGCGGCCCGGTTCGGCATGAACATCACCGTGGGGGTTCTGGGGTTGTTTGATCCAGCCGAATCCTGGCTGAAACTCCATCCCCGGCCGGAGGATTTCGGCCAGACCCTGGGCCATTACGGGGCCGGGGGCGGGTTTCACATCGTGCTGCCGTTTTTCGGACCGTCCAATCTCCGGGACACCCTGGGCCGGGTGCCGGATTATTTTCTCGACCCCTTAAATTATATCGATCACTGGGAAACCCGCCTGGCCTTAGACAGCCTTGACGTCGTCAACAAAACATCCCTGCGTATCGGACAGTACGAGGCCTTGAAAAAAGATGCCATTGATCTGTATGTTTTTCTCCGGAACGCCTATGAAATGAAGCGAACCCGGGATATAAAGGAGTAAACCCATGAAGCGTAATTTTTTGGTAGTCCTGTGTGTGCTGGCCCTGGCTTTTACCGCCATGGCCGAAACCCAGACGAATAATGCGAATGATAATGTGAAAACGGTGGAGATCCTGTTAAAGGAAAAAACCGATGCTGTTTTAGCCCTTCTTCAAAAAAAGGACCTGGACACATCGGTCAAAAAAGAACGGATCATGGAAATCGTCCAGCCCGTCATGGATTTTGCCCTCATGTCCAAGCTGACCCTGGGCAAAGACAACTGGGGGCGATTCACTCCGGCCCAGCAGACGGAATTCGTGGATCTGTTTGTGGAGCGCCTGAAACGCTCCTATCTCGACAAAACCGGCTTCTATGATGATGAAAAAATCGTTTATCAGCCCGGAATCCTTGCCGGAAACAAAGTTCATGTGCCCATGACCATCGTCTCCGGCGACAAGCCCATCGAACTCCTGTATAAATTTTACAACGCGGGCAGCCGGGGCTGGATGGCCTATGATCTTGAAATCAACGGCGTGAGCCTGATCAAGAGCTACCAGGCCCAGTTTACGGAAATGCTGAAAAACGGCAATCCCCAGGATCTGCTGGCGGAGTTGAAAAAACCTGTCGTGGAAACATCATCCCCGGGCGCTCCACCCGCCAAATGACGCCTTTCCTTTATGGTGTGACATCTATTTGATTTTTAAAAGAATTCAGGTATGCCCCCCCAAAATCTTCTGCCTCGCCAAATCATCATCCGCCTCAACGCCATGATCGCCCGCATGACGGATGGCATATCCCGCACCATCATCGGGTTTATCGACGGCGTGGTGATCACCCATCCGTGGAAAACCATGCTATGCCTGCTGGCGGTGGTTGCAGGACTGGGGTATTTCGCAAAAGACTTTAAAATCGACGCTTCCTCCGAAACCCTGATTCAGGAAAACGACGAGTCTCTCCGTTACGCCCGGATGATTTACTCCCACTACGGCATTCAGGATTTTCTGTTTATCGCCTATACTCCCCACGGGGATTTGCTGTCGGATGCGGTGCTGGGGGACATCAAACGCCTGAAAACTGATATTTCGGCACTGAAACGGGTGGATTCCATTATTACCATTCTGGATGTGCCGCTCCTGGAAAGCCCCCGGATTCCCATCAAGGAGCTGGCCGGGAAAGTCCCGACCCTGGAATCACCCCTCGTTGACCGGCGTCTGGCCAGAATCGAGATGAAAAACAGCCCGCTGTATCAGAATCTGCTGGTGAGTCCGGATCTGAAAACCACGGCGATTCAGGTTAATTTCAAGACTGATGAGGAATTTCCCCGTTTGATCAAAGAGCGGGACGAGTTGCGGGACAAGGAAACCGCCGGGAGCCTTACCGGGGCGGAGGCCGCAAGGCTCGATCAAGTTCTGCGGGAAGTGACCCGGAGTATCGAGGTTGCGGATAAGAATCATCATGAGGACATCGCCGCCATCCGGGCGATTATGGACAAATACCGGGGAGGCGCCGATCTTTTCCTGGGCGGCGTCAGCATGGTCGCCGATGACCTGATCCGGTTCGTTAAAAATGACTTGAAAGTGTTTTCCGTCGGCGTTTTCCTGTTTCTGATTCTCACCATGAGCGTTATTTTCAAAAAAGCCCGGTGGGTGATCCTGCCCATGCTGTGCTGCATTTTCGCGGCCGTCGTCATGGTGGGAATGCTGGGGTTGTTCGGCTGGAAAGTCACGGTCATCTCGTCGAATTTTGTTTCCATCCAACTCATTATCACCATGACCTACGCCATGCATCTGGTCGTCCGGTACCGGGAGTTTCTGTCTGAAAATCCCGAGGCCGGTCAGCGGGAACTGGTCAGCCAGACGATTCACGTGATGCTGGTTCCCTTTCTGTACGCCGCCCTGACCACCATCGTGGGCTTCGGCTCCCTGGCGTCGTGCAATATCAAGCCGGTCATTACCTTCGGCTGGATGATGATGGCCGGCATCACCGTGTCCCTGGTGATGACCCTGATTTTTTTCCCGGCCGGCCTGATGATCCTGAAAAAGACCCCGCCGCCGCCGCCGGCGAGTACCCGTTATTCACTTTCGCCCTTTCTGGCCCGGCTGACCGAATCCCGGGGAAAACTCATTCTGCTTGTGTTTGTGGGGCTCCTGATCCTGAGCGCTGTGGGGATTTCCCGCCTGGTTGTGGAGAATGCGTTTATCAATTATTTCAAGGAAAAAACCGAAATTCACCAGGGGATGAAGATCATTGACCAGCAGCTCGGCGGCACTACGCCCCTGGATGTGGTGGTGGATCTGAACGACCCTGCCGCCCCGCCGGATAATCCGCCTGAAACCGCAGCCAACGCGTCGACGGTTGATGTGAATGCTGATGTGAATGATGAATTTGGGGATTTTGAGGAATTTGATGAGCCCGCCGGCAAGGAAAGCGGCAATAAATACTGGTTTACGCCCCATAAAATGAAAAAGATCATGGCGATTCATGATTATCTGGACAAATTGCCGGAAACCGGCAAGGTGCTGTCCTTGGGCACCATGATGAAAATCGCCGACACCTTAAACAACGGGGAACCCCTGGACAGTTTTGAATTGTCCATAGTCTATAATGAAATTCCGGAAAATTTTAAAACCATGCTGGTAAAGCCCTTTGCTTCGCTTGAAAACAACCAGGTGCGATTTTTTGTGCGGATTAAGGACACGGAGCCGACACTGCGGCGGGATGAACTCATCCGGAAAATCGAGCATGATCTTGTCGCCAAACTGGGATATCCGAAGGAAAACGTCCATCTCACGGGCATGATGGTCTTATACAACAATATGCTTCAGAGCCTGTTTAATTCCCAGATCCGCACCCTGGGCATCACGGTGATCACCATGATGTTCATGTATTTTATTCTTTTCCGGTCCGTGGGGTTGTCCTTTATCGCTATTTTCCCCAGTACCATCTCCATCACCCTGGTTCTCGGATTCATGGGGTGGATGAAAATGCCCCTCGACATGATGACCATTACCATCGCGTCCATCTGCGTGGGCATGGCCGATGACTACGCCATTCATTATATCCACCGGTTCATGGAAGAGATTAAACTCGACCGGAATTATATCCGGGCCATGCACCGGTGCCACGGCAGCATCGGATACGACATGTATTATACGTCCGTCACCATCATCATCGGGTTTTCCATCCTGGCCCTGTCCAATTTTATTCCCAGCATTGTGTTCGGGCTCCTGACCGGGCTCGCCATGCTCATCGCCCTCATCACCTCCCTGACCGTGCTGCCGGCCCTGATTGTGCTGATCCGGCCGTTTGGGCCGGAGAGCCGGAAGGCGTAGCGCAGATAAGAATTATTAGCGCACGTCCTGTGACAGAACAAGAAAGGAAAAGACATGAAAATTAAATCAAAGATCAAGGATGACGATTTGCGCCCTGAATACAATTTTGATTACTCGAAAGCCATTCGCGGTAAACACTTTAAGCGATTGCTGGAGGAGGGGGCCAACGTAATTGTTCTGGAGCCTGAAATAGCCCGGGCATTTTCAAATTCGGCTGCCGTGAATGATGCATTGCGGTCTCTTCTTGAAATTACGCGGTCCACACAGCGCCTGACAAAACGCTCAACCGGAAGCACTAAAAAGGGAATTTCAATTTAACCGATTGTTATATTTATAAATAATATTGATTCATTAGAGCGGTCCATGTTTAAATTCAAGAATGTCACGATCATTAAAAAAGAAAGCCGATATTTACTTTGATGGAAAGGTTACCAGCCAACCCGGATAATCGGGATTTGCACGTTTTTAATGAGGATGCCTGCACCCGCTGCGGCGAATGCTTTCATCAGTGTC
>PCSG01000407.1:5797-6905 GCA_002772195.1 Desulfobacterales bacterium CG23_combo_of_CG06-09_8_20_14_all_51_8
GAAATCGAGGCCCTGATTTCCGGCGAGCAAAGCCGCTATGTCCTCTCCCTTTGCACCACCTGCCGATCCTGCAACCATTTTTGCCCCCATGACTGCAAGCCCTACCAGCTCATCCTGGAACGCTGGAACGACCTCTACCAGAAGCGCGGCGCGCCCTATATTTACCGTTTTGTCTGCCCGACAATGGATAAAAACATCTGGCAGATTCTGGACCTGTTTCTGCCCGGGCCGGAAAAAGAATGGATTAATAAATGGCGCACCCGAAAACCGTCCGGGGATGTCCTTTTGATCGGAAATTATGTTCACTTGCTGCCGTTTGTCATGGGCGACAGCCGCCTGCTGGATTATTTCACGCCCATGGATTTACTGGACCAATGGGAGTGCGGGGCCTATCTCTACCAGGGCGGTTATCTGGATGTGGTCAAAAAAATCGCTGAAAAATGCCGGGACGAATTTAATGCCTGGGATGTGAAAACCATCGTTCCCCTGCTGGATGCGGTTCACTGGATGATCACCGATGTGCATCCCAATGAAATGGGCGTTACCCATGATGTGAATGTCATTAATTTTCACCAGTGGCTGCTATCCAAGATCAATTCCAAAGAGATTCTGCTGAAACAACAACTGAATATGAGTGTCACCGTCCACGATAACTGCTATTCCAAGGCCGGCGGCGGAAAGTACTGGGACCCTCCCCGTGAAATTTTAAAGCGAACCGGATGCCGCATCATCGAAATGGCCCATATCCGGGAAAAGGCCCTGTGCTGCGGTTTCGGCGCTGGCGCTTCCTGGGACCGGCCGATCCATATCCTCTTTGATATCATGGATGTGGCGGGTAAAAAAATTAAAGAAGCCGAAGCCACGAGCGCGGATGCGCTGGTCAGTTACTGCGGGGGCTGCCTGTATTTATTGTGGACCGCCAGGGAACTCTTCGGCAGCCGTCTCGATATTTATCACCTTGTTGAAATTCAGCGCATGGCCATGGGTGAACGGTTGAATTATCCGAAAGATCATGTCCACCGGGCCTGGGACCTGATCGCCATTATCACCTATCTGATGATCTTAAGCCTTTTCGGCCGCAATTTTATGATCAAAGAAATTTCTCTGG
>PCSG01000407.1:7016-7158 GCA_002772195.1 Desulfobacterales bacterium CG23_combo_of_CG06-09_8_20_14_all_51_8
GGTTATTGAAATCAAAAAGAAACTTGAGAGGACCACAGAGTGAATATTTGTAAAACAAAAACAGACTTAAAAATTCAGGAGACACCGATTATGGACATTTCAAAAATCACCTTATACTTAAATGTTAAATAAAATTTGTCTT
>PCSG01000439.1 GCA_002772195.1 Desulfobacterales bacterium CG23_combo_of_CG06-09_8_20_14_all_51_8
GAGGCGGCCCCCCGCTGGATCAGGTTGACCACCCATCCCATGGCCATCATGGGCCAGGTCAGCAGGTTGAGGTAGCTGATAAAAGCGACAAAATCGCCGGGGGTGATGACCCCGGTGATGGTTTGCCGGCCCCCGACGAGCAGGATAATGGTCAGGCTCAAGTTGGTGAAAAGCACCAGGAGCGGGAAAAAACTTCCCGTGATTTTGATCAGGCTCAAGTTTTTCTGGATATATTTTTCAGAAACCCCGGCCACCCGGGCTGTTTCGCTCCCTTCCCGGTTGAATGCCTTGACGATGCGGATGCCGGCAAAACTTTCCCTCACGGATTCGGTGAGCTCGGAAAACGTTTCCTGAACCGAGGTGTAGCGCCGGTGCATTTTTTTCCCGAAGCTGCGGGAGAGAAAGACGACCGCGGGCATGGGGATCAGGGCGAATAGGGTCAGCCGGACGTTGATCCACGCCATGAAACCGATGGCCGCGCTTCCTAAAAAAACGGCGTCCGTGAGGGCCACCATGCCCATGCCCACGGCCATGCGGATGTTGTTGATGTCATTGGTGGCGTGGGCCATCAGGTCCCCGGTCCGGGTCTGGTCGAAATAGCTCGCGGATAAAGTCTGGATATGGAAAAACAGTTTTTCACGCAGCTCTTTTTCAATGCTTCGGGAGGCGCCGATGAGCAGCCGCCGCCAGACAAAGCGCAGGGCCGCCATGACCACCGCAATGCCCATGAGCCATCCGGCATAGAGGGCCAACTGCCGGATATCCGTCTGCAGGGATGTCAGATCATCCACCGTCCATTTGATGATCCGCGGGATAAAGAGCTGAAGGACATCCACCACCATCAGGCAGAGGATGCCGGTGAGGATCAGGTAGCGGCGCTCTCGAAAATAGGGCCGGATTAAGTGAAATGAGTTCATCAGATTTTTTTCAGCCGGGCAGCGGTTGTTTAGGGTTGCGTTTTACAGGTCAAGTTTATAAAAAGATTCTTTAACCGCCAGACAGGATTTAATTTTTTAGCGGTATTGTCAATTGCAAAAGTTCGGCTGCGAAAGCGCGGCGGTTGCCTCAACGTTAAAAGAGTCTAAGGGAAATTTCATCATCATATTTGAATTTTTTAAATAAACAGATTATAAAATAAAAGGGTTAGAAATCTTAACGGAGGATTATGCAAAGCAAACAGATCAGCAGCGGCGCCAAGGGCTTCACCGCCCATCGGGCATTGCGCCGAAGTTTTCAGGGGGCCTTATAAATGTCAGGCGATATCCTTTTATTATTGATTCTGCTGGTTCTGTCCGGATTTTTTTCAGCGTCCGAGACCTCGCTTTTTTCCATCGGCCAGGCAAAAGCCCGATATCTTGCCAAAGAACCGGGTGCGGCCAATCAATTGATTTTGAAAATGAAGGGAGATCCCCACAAGCTGCTCACCACCATTCTGATCGGCAACAACCTGGTGAATATCGGCGCATCCGCCCTGGCTACCGCTGTTTCCATTAATTATTTTACGCAAACCGAGGCACTAGACTCAAGCGGCATGGCCGTGGGAATCGCTACGGGGATCATGACTTTTCTGATTCTGGTATTCGGCGAAATTTTTCCCAAGTCTGTGGCCGCCCGGAACAATGTCATGATCGCACGATTTGTGATTTTTCCGCTTTACTGGATGTCCTTTATATTTTATCCGGTCATTCTGTTTTTGAATTTCATCCCGAAACTTTCGGGCCTGATGGCCTCCGGGCCACGGGTGACCGAAGAAGAACTCATGTCCTTTGTGGACGTGGTTCACGATGAGGGCCAGATCAACCCGGAAGAAAAGGAACTCATCAATAATATCATCAAGCTGGATGACATCAATGTGTCCTATGTCATGACCCCCAGCGCGGACATGTTTGTGATCGACAAGTCCGATGAACCGCACTTAGACAAAATCATCGAATCCGGATTCACATGGATTCCGGTGATTGACGGCGACATTGACCATATTGTCGGCATGGTGCACATTAAAGATTTGTTTCGTCAGATCACCTCTGATGACGGGGCGATCCATCTCGAAAAAATCATGCGCGAGCCGTATTTTGTGCCGGAAAACAAAAAGATCGATCAGGTTCTCAATCAGTTCCGGAGCCGCAAGGACCATGCGGCCATTGTGGTGAACGAGTACGGGGAGGTGTCGGGCATCGTGACCCTGGAGGATGTGCTGGAGGTCATTGTGGGCGATATCATGGATGAAACCGACATTATCCAGCAGCCGGTGGTTCAGATCCGCAACAAGGAATGGCTGGTGCTGGGCGCGGCGGACATCGAGACGATCAATAAGGCGATTCAGATGAATATTCCGGAATCCAACGAATATGAAACCTTTTCCGGGTATGTGCTGGAGCAAACCGGAAAAATTCCCGTCGAAAAAGAACAGATCGTCATCGACCGGTATCTCATCACCGTTAATGAAATGGACGGCAACCGCATCAAGACGTTTATTGTAAAGCGCAGATAATGGAAATTGGAACAATTGTTGAATATATCGATCAGCAGCGGATTTTTTGCGCGGTGATCGTAGAAATTGCGGACCAGCGGGTGCGTCTTTTGAATGAAGACAACCGGGAGGTGAGCCAGCGGGTGAACCGTCTGTCCCATGTCTCCCGTAATCGCCTGAAAACGAACGGGGGCCGGGATAAGCTCATCAGTGCATTAAAGGAAACCGCTGTCCGCCGAAAATCCCTGAGCGAGACCCTGAATATCAAAGAATTATGGGAAGTGTTGTCCCCCATGAATGAATGGGTGGATCTTCCCACCATGACCGGTCTGTGTTTCCCCCATAACGCCAACGGGGACCATGAAGCCGCCGTGATCCGGGCCTGTTTCGACAACCGGATTTATTTTAAATTCAATTATGATTCATTTTTCCCGCATTCCGAAGCCGAAGTGGAGAAAAATATCCTTCGGGAAAAAGAAAAAGCGCTGAAGGAAAAGTTGATTGAAGAGGGCGGAGACTGGCTAAAACAGGCCATTGCCGGTTCCGTGAAAAACCTCACGCCGGACAAAGCGCCGGTGGCCGAGATCCTGAAATCTTTTTATCTGTTCGGGAAGGAAAGTCCCCACAGCGCTGAGGGGCGCGCCATCCTGGCCCGGGCCGGCCTTGAAAACGCGGAAAAAATATTTGACGTCATGGTGGCTGTCGGCGTCTGGGACCCGGATTATAATGCGGACCTGCGACGGTTTGAAATTCCGATTGAGTTCCCAGGCCCGGTCCTGAAACAGGCCGACGCATTTCCGGAGGCGATGGATATCAAGGGATTATCGCCCCGGCGGAAAAATCTTGTGTCCCTGCCCATGATGACCATTGACGGCCAGGGGACCATGGATTTGGATGACGCCATCAGCATAGAGACCGAAGGCGGGTATTACCGGGTCGGGGTGCATATCGCGGATGTCGGGGAAACGGTCGCCAGAGAGGATATCATTGACCGGGAAGTCATCCGCCGGGGAACTTCCATTTACATGCCGGACATGAAAATTTCCATGATTCCGCCCCGGCTGGCGGAAAATATCTGCAGTCTGAAAGTCGGGGAAGTCCGCCCTGCCATCTCGATTTTTTTCAAGATCAGCCGGTACGCGGAACTTTTTGACTTTGAAGTGGTCCCGTCCATTGTCCGGGTGGGGCGCCAGTTGACCTATAATGAGGTCGATCAGATGGTGGATTCCGATGAATCCATCTGGCTGCTTAATGAAATCGCCTGCAACTTCCGGAGAAAACGGCTGTCGGCCGGGGCCGTGCTGATCACCATTCCGGAAATCAGCGTCCGGGTGTTTGAAACCGGCGATATCAGCGTCCGCCGGCAGGACCGGGAAAGCCCCGGCCGCATGTTTGTTTCCGAGATGATGATCATGGCCAACTGGCTGATGGCCCGGTTTCTGGCGGATCATGACATGCCTGCGGTGTTTCGGGGCCAGCCCGAACCCAAGGCCCGGCTTTACAGCCAGAAAAAGGAACCCACCCTGTTCCAGAACTGGATGCAGCGGCGGATGCTTAACCGGGTGATTATCTCCCCGAATCCGGAACCCCATTCCGGGCTGGGGCTGGACAAGTATGTGACCGCCACATCCCCCATCCGGAAATACTATGATCTCGTGACCCAGCGACAGATCCGCGCTTGTTTCGGCATGGGAAAACCGTATTCCGAAGGTGAGATTGAAAAGATGCTCCAGTTCCTGAAAGAGCCGCTGGCAAATGCCGCACTGGCGCAGACGCGGCGCAATCAGTACTGGCTGCTCAAATATCTGGAAAAACATGTCGGCGCCAAAGAAGAAGCTATTGTTCTGGAGAATCGCCGGGACAAAACCGTCATTCTCCTGACGTCCTGGCTTCTGGAATGCAAACTCCAGGCAGCCTCCCACTGGAACATCAAGCCCCAGGACCTGGTGCGGGTCACCATCGCCCATGTGGATGCGCGAAGAGAAGTTATTTCCGTGGATTTGGGGTAGGGGATGCCGAAAATCAAGCTGCTTTTTTGATCGTAATATCCATCGTGATCCCAACGCGCGAAAGCATGTTGACCAGCATATCAATGGTAAATCTGTCAATTTTTCCCCGCACCAGATCACTGATGCGCGGCTGACTGACATTCAAAAGATTGGCGGCTTCTCTCTGGGTCAGGCCTTTTTCGTTAACAAAGCGCTCGACCATAATCATCAGTTCACTTTTTATCCTTAAGCTTTCCGCATGGGATGGATCGTCATCATAGAGGGCATCCCACGCATTCTTGTATTTTTCCGTCATGATTCAATCCCTTTAATTTTTTTGTAATGCCTGCGGGCGATATCAATATCCCGCACCGGTGTTTTTTGTGTCTTCTTCTGAAAAGCATGCAAGACATGGATGGCGTCTTTGAACCGTGCGACATAAATAATTCTGAATTGTCCTTCATAATGCAATCGAATTTCCCGAACACCTTGACCGATATCCGGCATGGGCTTCCAGTCTGAAGGCTCCAGACCATGCTGGACGCGCATGAGCTGATGCCCTGCTTCTCTTTTGATGGGTTCCGGGAATTTTTTAATTTCTTTTCTGGAGGTTCCGTGAAATTCAATTGCTTTCATGAGTTCAAATATATAAAAATTTATATATTTGTTCAAGAAAAATACGAAGAGGAACCTTTCGTTCGGTGGGGGTTTTTGCCCATTGCGATGCGGCCCTGACCCGGTGGCTTTCCGTGGATCACGGGGGCAAACTGTCTGAGCGGATAGAAGTCAAAAAATCTGTCACTGATGATAAACAGGATCGGCAAAACCCATCCCGGCAATCCATTATATAAAGCGAGTTTTTGCCCACGCCATGGCAACCGCCAGGCCCGGGGAGCTTTCCGCATCGCAGGGCTTTTCTTTTGTAACTTTTCTTGCCCACCAAGAAAAGTAAAAGGGAAAAGCCGGTTAATTCAGTATGGTGCCCTCAAAATTCCCGGCGGACTCAGCAAAAGGTAATGCCAAGAACAATTCGTAGGATTATATTTGCTTGAAATAGTTGAATTTCCATTCAAGATATGAACTGAAAGCGTCCTTTTATTTATTGGCGCAAAAAAAATTTTTAAGAAATAAACAGAAGCAGCATTGTTTAGGTGACTCAAACGTTTTTTCGAATAAGTAAACAGTATGATTTACGCTTGCCATAAAACAACATGTAGTCTCTATTTTTCCTTTAATCACGCCAAGGTCAAGATCCTCATCATTGTTAATTTCATAGTTAATTCCTATGGTCACAAAATTCAGTTGGATTTTGCCATTCCCGGCATATTCAAGGAGGCCATGGTAAGTTTTTCCGGCAAATTTGGTAAATTTATC
>PCSG01000463.1:0-174 GCA_002772195.1 Desulfobacterales bacterium CG23_combo_of_CG06-09_8_20_14_all_51_8
ATACGTTGGAACGGCATATAAGAAAGCTGGGCCATAATAGTTTTACGGAATGGTATAAAAAATATGCTGGTGAGGGCAGTGCCTCTTTACGTCGAAAGCAATGGGCGATGGCGATGAAGGGTAATATTACCATGCTTATCTGGCTTGGTAAGCAGGAATTGGGCCAGACCGATA
>PCSG01000463.1:461-877 GCA_002772195.1 Desulfobacterales bacterium CG23_combo_of_CG06-09_8_20_14_all_51_8
ATCATTTCACGCTGAAGTGAGGTATGCCATCGCATCGGAGCCTTGGCTGGCGGCCTTTTACGATGTGGGAATTGATTATGTTCGGGGCCGCAATGGGACGGAATTTATTTTTCGTGGCCTGCGCTACAACATGAGCGCTATCAGATCGATGGCGCAGATCGATATATGCATTATCGAGGAAGCGGAAGATGTGCCAGAGGCCAGCTGGGTCGATCTGGAGCCGACCATTCGAGCGGCGAATTCCGAGATATGGGTAATCTGGAATCCGCGCATCGACGGGTCCCCGGTGGATAAGCGATTCAGAAAAACCATTCCGCCGCGTTCCTGTATTGCAGAAATAAACTATTGGGATAACCCCTATTTCTCCCCGGAAATGGAGGAGTTGCGGATGCATCAGCAACGCACGCTTGACGATG
>PCSG01000463.1:1292-1434 GCA_002772195.1 Desulfobacterales bacterium CG23_combo_of_CG06-09_8_20_14_all_51_8
AGTGGTGATCCATCCCCGGTGCAGGCAGACTCTCAACGAGTTCCGTTTGTATAGCTACAAGACTGATCGATTATCCGGCGATGTGCTGGATATCATCGTGGACGCTCATAATCACTACATCGATGCGTTGCGTTACGCCCTG
>PCSG01000463.1:2076-2272 GCA_002772195.1 Desulfobacterales bacterium CG23_combo_of_CG06-09_8_20_14_all_51_8
CGCCTTGGAAAATGATTTTTCACGCCTACGGCGGCAAAACTGGCCACCCCACCCGTTCCGGCATTTTACGTGTCTGCACCTGGATGTATTTATTCAAAAATTATGCGATTAAGGACTGGGTCACCTTCTGCGAAATTTATGGCATGCCGATCCGTCTGGGCAAATATGAGCCCGGCGCCGCAGCAGATGACCGGGA
>PCSG01000463.1:2382-2828 GCA_002772195.1 Desulfobacterales bacterium CG23_combo_of_CG06-09_8_20_14_all_51_8
TGTACAATGTTTTGTGTGATTTTGCGAACAAGGAAATGTCCAAGGCTATCGTTGGCCAAACCCTATCCGCCGATGTGGGCGATGTGGGCTCTTATGCCGCAGCAAAGACTCATAACGAGATACGAATTGATCTGGCCAAGGCCGACAGCCGCGCCATAGCGGTCACCCGCCGGGCCCAGTTGATACGGCCGATCATAGGTTTTAACTTCGGCTGGGATACACCCGTTCCCTACTACGGTCCAGTTTGGGAAGAAGAAGAGGATCTGGCTATTAAGGCGGAATGGGTGGATAAAATATTGAATCGCACCCAGGTACCGCGCCGGTGGGTGATGCAGGAATTCGGCATTCCCGAACCCGAGGAGGGCGAAGAAATGGTGGGCGGGCAACAGGTTATGCCCACGCCTATGTTTTCAAAAAAAATTGTGGCTAAGCGGGGCGGTGTGGCG
>PCSG01000463.1:2905-3047 GCA_002772195.1 Desulfobacterales bacterium CG23_combo_of_CG06-09_8_20_14_all_51_8
CGCCGTGCGGGATTTGTTGGCCCGGGCCGACAGTCTGCAGACGTTTTTGGTGGGCTTGGATAATCTGCGGAAAACCGTTGACCTGACGCCGGCCACAGTGGCGTTGCAAAAAGCCCTTGCTTGCGCCGAATTGGTTGGCCGG
>PCSG01000463.1:3059-3483 GCA_002772195.1 Desulfobacterales bacterium CG23_combo_of_CG06-09_8_20_14_all_51_8
GACGAGGCGGGCTTATGATCAAATACGGCTCCTTGCCCTTTATCGAAGCCATTGCTCTACTGCGGAAAAAAATCAATCTGCCAACACCCACCTGGGACACCATCTGGCAGGATGAGCATATGCGTTCGTTTACCGTGGCCGGCGCCATGACCGATGACATCGTGGCTGATTTTCGCGAGGCCGTGCGAAAAGCTCAGGAAGACGGCACGACCTTGGGAACATTCCGAAAAGATTTTGACGATATTGTCAAAAAGTACGGTTGGGGATATGTTGGCAGTCGCAACTGGCGCAGCCGGTTAATCTATGAGACCAATCTAAAAACACTGCATGCGGCCGGTCGCTGGCGGCAAATGACCGACCCGGACGTGATGCGGTCCCGACCCTACCTGGTGTATCGCCATGGCGTCAGCGCTATCCCGAGACC
>PCSG01000463.1:3572-3697 GCA_002772195.1 Desulfobacterales bacterium CG23_combo_of_CG06-09_8_20_14_all_51_8
GTTTCGTGTTGACGGCCAGTCAACGGGAATTGGATAACCAAAAAAAAAAGTTAGACACGGCCCCTGAAATAAAATATTATGAATGGACCAGCCCGCATACTGGAAAAACACATCAGGTGCCTGTG
>PCSG01000463.1:3810-4064 GCA_002772195.1 Desulfobacterales bacterium CG23_combo_of_CG06-09_8_20_14_all_51_8
AATTTTTGCTTTTTGCCGCTGGCTGGAACGAGATGGCGACCGATGAGGGAGAGCCAAGCCGATATCTGGTTGATCGACAAGCGTTTGATTCCGTGCGAGCGGATATCGCACGGCGCGGCATTGATACGGTTATTGATTTTGAGCATCAGACCTTATCCGGAAAAAAGGCTCCTGCAGCCGGCTGGATACGGGGCGCGAATGCCTTGACATATGAAGACGGCGTGGGTATTACTGTGGCCGTGGATTGGACGTCG
>PCSG01000463.1:4110-4594 GCA_002772195.1 Desulfobacterales bacterium CG23_combo_of_CG06-09_8_20_14_all_51_8
CGGTCTTCGCAGTGCGAAAGGCCGATCAGCGATTAGTGACATTATATAGCGTTGCATTGACCAATTCGCCCAAGCATAATCACCTGAAACCGATCCTGGCTAAGCTGGGATCCCAATTCAAAGAAACCAAGGAGGAAAACATGAATTTTTTTAAAATGCTGTTTGAAAAATTGGGTTTAAAAGACGGGACCGATGAAGTCCAGACACTGGCGGCTATAGATGCCGTGATGGCCAAAGCTAAAACTGTCGATAAGCCGGCGGTGGCTAAAGAGATTTCTGAGGCCCTGGGCCTTGCCGCCGGAGCCGATGTGTCAAACGCGGTGGCTTCGATTTATGCCATGAAGCAAAAGAGCAAAGCAAAAAAACCCGATCAGCCGGTGGTGGCCGAGGCAATTCTGGAAGCCCTGGGCCTTGACGCCGGGTCGGACATCTCCAACGTGGTGGCCTCGGTTTACGCCATGAAACAAAACGACAAGGCTGCTGT
>PCSG01000463.1:4639-4960 GCA_002772195.1 Desulfobacterales bacterium CG23_combo_of_CG06-09_8_20_14_all_51_8
CGCCGACGATGCTGTTTCTGCGGCTATGAATATTGGCAAGATCACGCCCGACCAGAAAAACTGGGCGATTGCCTACGCAAAAAAAGACCTGGCTGGATTCAATATGTTTATCTCCAAAGCAACTGTGGTGGTGCCCTTTGATAAACTGCCGGGGAAAAAGAAAAAAGCTGATGTGGCTATGATAGATGAGACCACTCTAGCTGTGGCTAAAATGTTTGGAAACACCGCCGATGATTTGAAAAAATACGGCGGGTTATCCGCGTAAACGATTAAAAGGGAGGAAAAAACATGTTGGTAAATCAAGGAAATCTCACAGCGGTT
>PCSG01000209.1 GCA_002772195.1 Desulfobacterales bacterium CG23_combo_of_CG06-09_8_20_14_all_51_8
GAAAAAATTGCCGTTTGGAAGATTAAAAAAATAATTTCAGGATATTATATGGCATATCCCGCCTCAATTGAGGGGGAAGATCCGTTAATAACTTTCGAGTAATGCCGCGACCTTGCGGCATTACTCGTTTCACTTAATCCCATCCCGCTTATCGAGGAAATCCGGCCGCATGTTAAGTATCCGAAAAATCAACGCCGCCGGCCTCGCCTACCGCCATTTCGCCCGCTACCGGCAAATCATCGCCATTTTATTCAAATACGGCTTTGACGATGCTCTTGGCGCCTTTAAAATCAACAAAACCATCGGCAGCGGCATCAAGCTGATTTCCAAAAAACGCCGGGAACTCATGACCCGTTATTCCCGGCCGGAACGTATCCGCATGGCATTTGAAGAACTGGGGCCCACATTCATCAAACTGGGTCAGGCCCTGTCCATGCGCCCGGATTTTGTCTCCATCACCCTGATCAATGAATTGTCCAAACTCCAGGACCAGGTGCCGCCCTGTGATTTTAACGATATCCAAGGCATCATTGAGTCCGAATTCGGCCGCCACTTATATGAATTATTTGATTTTTTTGAAAAAGCGCCCTTGGCTTCCGCTTCCATCGGCCAGGTCCATAAAGCAAGGTTAAAAGACGGCCGGGCCGTGGCGGTAAAAATCCAGCGGCCGGGCCTTGAAAAGCTGGTGGCTGTGGACTTGGGCATCATGTACCATCTGGCATCCCTGCTTGAGCGGCATGTTGAAGAAATCACCTTTATCCGGCCGATTACAATCGTTGAAGAATTCGCCCGGATCATCGCCAAAGAGCTGGATTATAAGATTGAAGCCAATTATCTGGAGCGGTTTGCGGCAAATTTTAAAGATGATCCGACCATTCATGTGCCGAAAGTTTACCGGGACCTGACCACCAGACGGGTCCTGACCATGGAGTTTATCGACGGGACCAAGGTATCGGATATCGCCCGCCTGGACAGCGCCGGCATGGATAAAAAACAAATTACCCGCTGCGGGGCCAATATTCTGCTGCGGCAGATTTTTGATCACGGGTTTTTCCATGCGGACCCCCATTCCGGCAACATTTTTATCCTGCCCAACCAGATCATCGGCATGCTGGATTTCGGTCAGGTCGGGGCCGTGGATCAACAGTCCAAAGAAGATTTTGTGGATCTCATTGACAGCGTGGTCCACCAGAACCCCTTCAAAGCCACCCGGCAACTGCTTAAAATCACCTATTGGGATAAAAAGCCCGACACCCGGCGTCTTGAAAAGGAAGTGGCGGACTTTATCGGCAATCACCTCAACAAAACATTAAAAAATTTAAATATCAGCGACTTGCTTTCCGATCTGCTCCACATCGTTTCCCGTTTCGAGCTTCGAATTCCGCCGGATATTTTTTTAATGATGAAAGCCCTGGGCAGCATTGAAGGCATTGCCCGTCAATTGGACCCGAACTTTGACATGATCGAACAGGCGACGCCCTTCATCCGGCAGATCAAACTGGCCCGGCTCGCCCCCCAGCGCATCAGTGACGACATCCAAACGCTCACGGGGGAATTCGTTCAATTTTTCAAACATTTCCCCACCGACATGATGGAAATATCCCGGCTGGTCCGGGAGCATCAACTGTCCCTGAACATCGATCCCAAAAGCCTTGCGGCCATCGGGTCCGCCAACAGCAAAACCGGCAATCGCATCGCCATGGCCATCCTCATCGCGGCCCTGGTCATCGGGTCCGCCCTGGTCCTCCTTGCTAAAAGCCCGCCGTTTCTGTTCGGCATTCCCTTATTCGGGCTATCCGGCATGGTCATTTCCGCCGTCCTGGGACTGTGGCTCGTCATCGCCATTCTCAAAACCGGCCGGTTATAAAGTTTCTTTCCTGAATTTTTCCCCCGGACCCACCCTTTCAACCGGAAACCCCTTGCGTTCCCTTTTGCTTTTTTGCTTTAATTTTTTTTTACCATCATTTTTTTCTCGCTTGACATATATATTGTATTTTTAATATATGTATCTACTAAATATATGGCATTGAATTAATCCTTAGAATTTCAAAACTGGGAAAATGGATCAAAAAGAGGAACCACCCGTCAAAATAAAAGGCGTCGGAGACAGTCTCTGGGTTTCCGTGACCCCTTCCCTTCCAGTTGACCAGTTAAAACAGGAACTTATCAAACCTTTTGAACGACTTCAGCATCTGGCCATCAATGCCCGCATCATCCTCGATATGGGCCGGGATGATGCGGAAATCGACCGCCTGATCGAAACATTGGGCATTTTTCTGAAAGAAAAATTTCAGGTGGGGCATGTGTCCAAACCCAATGCGCCCAGGCACTCGGAAAATAAAAACAGAATCCGGCAGCAGGATGTGGGCAATGCCTGGCACCATTACAGAAACGACGGGCTGGTGATTGCCGGACGGGTGCGTTCCGGCCAGAAAATTCAGGCTAAAAAGCACCTCATCATTCTGGGCGATCTAAATCCCGGCGCTGAAGTCACCGCCGGCGGGGATATCATCATCATGGGATGCCTTCAGGGCAAGGCGGCGGCCGGGCAACCGGACAATGAGGGAGCCATTATCGTGGCCCTGGAATTTAAGCCCACCCAGATTCAGATCGGCGGGTTTGTGGCTGCGGGAATGTCCGAATCCGCCGGCAGCCGGCCGGAATTTGCGTGTGTGGAGGGCAATGCCATCATCGTGGATGATTATACAAGAGGAAATCCGTTCAGGCGGTTGGCGTGGCCGGAGGTCCGATAACGATTTAACCACCGGTTGTTTTTAACAACAATTTTTGGGGCTAAAGAGGTGAAGTGTGGACGGGAAAGTCATCGTAGTAACTTCAGGAAAAGGCGGCGTGGGTAAAACCACCATTACCGCTTCCATCGGGGCGGCGCTGGCGTTACAGGGAAAGCGGGTCGTGGTTGTTGACATGGATATCGGTCTGAGAAACCTGGATGTGGTCATGGGGCTTGAAAACCGCATTGTTTTCAATATCGTCGATATCATCAAAAACCGCTGCAAAATCAAGCAGGCGGCCATCAAGGACCGCAGAATCGACAATCTTTTTCTGATTCCCGCCTCCCAGAGTGATGACAAGGATGCCATCAAACCGGAAAACATGGTCTGGCTGGCCAACAAACTCCGGAAAGAATTTGATATTACACTGCTGGACTGCCCGGCGGGCATCGAACAGGGGTTCCGCAATTCCGTTGTCGCCGCTGATGAGGCCCTGGTGGTCTGCACCCCCGAAGTATCGTCCGTCCGGGATGCGGACCGGATTATCGGCCTCCTCTATGCCCAGTCCATCTCCCCCAAACTGATTGTGAACCGGATTGTCCCCAAAATGGTGGAAAACGGCGATATGCTGAGCCATGAAGATGTGGTGGATGTCCTGTCCATCGACTTGATCGGGCTCATTGAAATGGATGACCGGGTGGTGGTGTCCGCCAATACCGGCATGCCGCTGGTGCTCCAGGAAGACTCGAAAGCCGGCAAAGCCATGCAGCGCATTGCCATGAGGCTTGACGGTCACCCGGACCTGCCCATTGAAAATCCCATGATTCAAAAGGGCTTCTGGAAAAAACTTGGTTCGAAATTCAGCCGAAAAAATTAAGGATTTTTTATGAACTTCAATTCTTTGCTGAAAAAATTGATGAATAAACCCGGCAGCAAGACGATCGCCAAAAAACGGCTCCAGTTCGCCCTGCTCACGGATAAGCTGGAAATCAAAACCGATACTCTGGCCGATCTCCAGAGGGATCTGGTGGATGTCATCTCCCGGTATTTTGAAATCGACAAGCAATCGATGAAAATCGATATCCAACGTTCAGAAGAACATTCCGCATTGATATTCAACACGCCCATTATTGCGGCCCACCGTCGCCGGGAAATTCCGGCGACTTGAAAAGGCCGGCATGCGATTACAGATGTTCGGGGAATTCGCTTTGAATGAACCGATAGATATCCTGGCCGACGCCCAGTCCGAGATCAATAAATTGCGGCCCGTACTTCCGGCCGGTCGGGGTGCGGAATGTGGTCTTGATTTTTTCCAGAAAGGAGACGCCTTTCGGGTATAGCTCCATGAATTTTTTGATGGGGATGTGGGCATAAGCGACCATGGCCCATACGGTATGGGTGAAATTTTCCGTTCCCCACCGGAATTTGTCCGCATCATAGAGACAGTCTGAAAGCAGCGCCCCGGCCGCATTCCGGCAGCGCCGGGTTCCCCCGAACGCTTCGTGATTTTCGATGGCCAGGCAAATGTCGGTGATATCCGCATCGGAAAAAGGATACCCGGCCAGCACATTTTTTGAAAACACCGCACCTTCATGGGCATGGTGTTTGTGTTTGCGGCGGATATCATGCAGGAGACCGGCGCATTGGGCCAAGCGAAGGCGATGCCGCAACGCCCCGCCGGAATTCCCATTGTTTTGTCCACCCTCAATCATGGCCAGGGTCCCGGCATCATGGGCCACTTTTCGCACATGGATCAGGCCATGGCCGAAATCGTCTTCGATATTTTCCGTTACATACGCATACAGTTCACAAACCACAGGATCGGTTGAAAAAAAATCCAGGGAATACTCCACCTGATCCGCAAAATCCAGGTAAAAATCCGCCACCGGGTATTGAGCGGCGATTTTTACCGCCTGTTCCTGAATTTTAATATAGATCGCATTCATGGGGACCTTATATCCTGCCGGTTTCAAATCAGATGAAAGAGGCGGGCGCTATTTTCACCACTGATTTTTTTTCGCTGTGCATCGGACAGGCCAGCTGTTTCCATTTCCCGAAAATACCGATCGGGCTTAATGAGCGGATAATCGGTGCCCAGCAAAATTTTATCAATACCTGCCAGGGACACGGCCACTTTGTAGATGTCAGGCTCATAGAGAAAGGGCGAGGCCGCGGTATCATAATAAACATTTTTAAGGGTTTTCCGGGCTTCCTTTTTCAGCAGGGTATAGAAAAAAATCCCGCCGCCCCAGTGGGCGAAAATAATGCGGTTGTCCGGAAATTTTTTCGCCACGGAATAGATCTGGGCCAGGGTATTGGGGGTTTTCCCCGGATACAGATGGCCCACCGGCTCGTTGGTGTGAATCATTATTGGCGCGTCTTTTTCCCGGCACAAAGTCATGATGGGTTCAAGGCGGTCGAGGGCCGCAGGCGCAATACCGGACTGATAAAACGCCAGTTCCCCGACACCTGCAACCCCGGCGCATAGGCATCGCTCCACTTCTTTCGCCGCCGCAGGGTGATCGACATCCACACAGCAGAGCCCGATCAGCCGGTCCGGAAATTTCAGAACCGAATCGATGATATAGTCATTGTTCTTCTGAAAATACCCCTCCTTTTTCCAGGGAAATCCAAAAGTGACGGATCTATCCACCCCGTTCTCATCCATGGACCTAACCATATCCTCCGCCGTCACCAGACGGGCTTTGGGGGACTCATACAAGAGCTTAAACGCGGGTTCCCCCTGAAAATAATCTTCCCGGTGCGCGCAGATATCGTCTGGGAAGATATGGGTATGGGCATCAATAATCATTTTAAATCTCCGTTTTCCGGCCCGGATTTTTGCCGGAAGCTTTTAGCTTGACGGGTCCCCGAACTATACTCTATATTTATTAAAAAATTCGGTTTTGTAAATACTATTATAATGCGTCTCTCATTTGAACACAAACCCACAACGGATCTTCCCCTCGGATTAGCCCCAAGATCGATTTAACCA
>PCSG01000316.1:0-5381 GCA_002772195.1 Desulfobacterales bacterium CG23_combo_of_CG06-09_8_20_14_all_51_8
TGACATTATCATTATTCCTAATATGGTACTTTAATATTTTAGTTATCCCTAAACAATGGTTGACATTGGCTCTCTCCCTTATACGTGTTCAGACATCATTGATGTTCTGAGGACAAATCAAAACCGCCCGATTTCTTGTAAACCTGCTTATTTCGACAGAATGTCCGCCGTCATTTTCAGGAGTTCATCCGGATTGATCGGCTTGCTCATAAATCCTTCAGGCTCAGGAATGACTTTTAATTTATCGATAAATTTTTTCATGGAATCGCCGACCGCGGTGATGATAATTACAGGGATTTTCTTAAGGCTGGGGTCACTTTTAATATTACGGTAAGCGCGGACTCCTGACTCTTCAGGCATTGAGAGATCAAGGGTAATCAGGGCAGGCATTTGAGATATGGCAACTTCCAGCGCTTGTTTGCCGTTATTTGCCGTGATGGTGTCATATCCATTGTCCTGAAAAATGGCAGTAAGGTAATTGACAGCATCCGGTTCGTCATCCACTACAAGAATTTTAAGTTTGTCACTCATCCTTTTTTCCTTTTTGATTGTCAGTTTTTAACTTAAATTGAATGATTTATGGACGGTTTTCCTTTTTTTTATGCTGAATGACATCACCGTCGGCAGAGTCCTTCTCATGAAGCAAAAGCTCCTGCTCTGCCTGCACGCGTATTTTATATGCAGCATCTCTGAGCCTGCCGTACACCGCGCCGCAGCCACTGTCTTTTCGGTAGGAATCGCCCCGATCTGCGATTTCAAGCATCTCATAACAGAGTTGAATAACATTACGAAGATTTTGATTAATGATGTCCGGTGACATTTGGATTACCCCTTTTAAATTGATACAAGCACCTATGTAAGCAATTTTGATGCCTAACCCGACAAGATGCAAAAAAAAATATATATTATATTGTTTTCAGATAGTTAAAATGGGGCTAACGAATCATGGAGGATGCAATACACGGGAGATAGATTAGATGCACAAATAATTACAATGGGCATGCATATTTATAGCCAATTGTAATTATTTGTAATATTTTGGAAGGCGTGTTTTGAAAAGAGAATATGAGATCAACCTGAGACTTGAGACATGAAAAGCAGGACAAATAATAATGATAAGCGCAAAATGGCCGCGATTGATCTGGTTGAGAGATATGGATGTAAGCAGGCGATTGCTGCGAAGATTTGTGGATTTCACCGTAATTCGGTGTTTAAATAGTTGCGTATCAAGCGGTTTTTGGGGATAAAATTTGAATTCTTGTGGATTTTTCTAAGCGTCCATAACAATCTTCAGCGTGGTGCCCGGCTTTAAGGCTTTCGCCCGTCTGATGCGGTTGGTCTTCATGATATCTTTAACCGTAACGCCGTCAAACTTCTGGGCGATCTCCCAAAGGGTATCGCCGCGCCGAACCTTATACAGGTGAACGGTGGGTGAGCCGGAACTTTCTTCGGCGGCAGTATTTTCAGCGACTGTGGCACTGCTTCCCCTTGCTGAAGATTCCCCCTTCTCTCCTCCTGGGAGCGGCTGATAGATGGCCAGCGTCTGCCCCGGATCGATCCGGTTTCCCCGAATCTGATTCCAGTCTTTCAATTCCGCTACGCCGCACCCATATCGATTTGCAATTTCGTAGAGGGTATCCCCCCGTTTTACCTGATAACGCCAGCCGGCCCCGGCGTCGAAGGCAGCTGTTGTTTCTTTGCTTACGTGTGAAACCGGAGTCTTCTTTACGCACTGCGCCGCAGCAAAACTGGTTTTCGGCTCAAGCCCTCCCATGCCCAGGGCTTCGTAATAACGACTGATAGCGGATGCCGTAAACTGGTTCCGCACGTTCCGGCTGGAAGCGCCAAGGACAATGGAAATCAACCGGCGGTCGTTCTTGTTGGCGGTGGCGACCAGGCAGTATTTCGCGTTCAGCGTAAATCCGGTTTTAAATCCATCCACATCATTATAAGTCGCCACCAGGCCGTTGTGATTCCGGAGTTTAATCGTCCGCTTATCCTGGGTGATGATCGCACTGCTCATCCCCGCGATTTCAAGAATATCTTTATATTTGAGCATTTCAAGAGATAGAATCAGCAGATCAGAGGGGCTTGAATGGTTGTCGTTACGGCTGTCCCGCGCCGGCATACCGGTGGAATTGGAATAGGCCGTATCTTTCATCCCCAGTTGCGCGGCCCGACGGTTCATCCGGTTGACAAAAGCCGATTCCGTACCGCCCAGAAACTGGGCAAGCAGATAAGCAGCATCGTTGCCCGAGGAAATCAGGGCAGCCTTGAGCAGTTCTTCCACGGACAGACAGCACCCGGTCCGCAAATAAACTTTGGAGCCTCTCATTTTAGCGGCTTCCGGAGAGACCTTGACGAGGGTATCCAGACTCACCTTGCCCTCAAAAACATCTTCAACAGCAATCAAGGCCACCATCATTTTGGTCAGGGAAGCAATGGGGAATGCCTGGTCCGGGTTTTTTTCCCACACGACCGAGTTTGCTGAAACATCATACAAAAGGCCGGCGCGAATGGATTTGTCATAGAGGGAGATTTCGGCCGGCCTGCAATTATCGTTATTATCCGAGGCAACGGCATCCATATGAATAGTTGATTCCGGAAAATCACCATCGGAAAACGCATAAGATGACACTGCGGCAGCAATTGAAGCGGCAATGGCCGAAAGAAACCAAAATGAACGCAGAGGAAACGACCCGGCAGGAGCGACTTGTCTCTTTTTTTCCGTCATGGAAAGCCCTTTTCTAATGTTAAGAGGGTTACAGGATTATAATTTTGAATTTTACGGAAAAAATTTGCGTTTGTAAACCTTTTTTTTTAAAACTACCTATCTTTTTAATGTGTTACATACTGAACAGGAATATCCGACAATAGGCTTTTACGTATAACTTATTGTATTAAATATGAATTTAATATAAATCTGCGAGCCAATGTGAAGATGGTCATTTTTTCTTCGGGGGATGTCCATATCGTATCTGTTTCTTTTTTGAACCACGTCAACTGCCGTTTGGCGAACCGGCGCGTGTCGCGTTTCAGCAGCGAGACGGTTTCTTCCCATCCGGCGCGGCCCCGGAGAAAATCTGTCATGTGGCGGTAGCCGATGGCCTGCATGGGCCGCAAGTTTACCGAATACCCCATTTCCAGAAGTTTTTTTACCTCATCGACCAATCCGTCTGCCACCATCTTGTCCACTCGCCGGTCAATGCGGTCATAAAGGATTTCCCGCTGGTCCGTCAGGCAGATTTTCAGCACGTCAAAAGGGCATTGCCTAAACCCGTGGGCTTCCTGAAACACGGACATGGGGTTGCTGGTCATTTCATAAACCGCCAGAGCCCGGATCACCCGATAGGCGTCATTCGGGTGAATGCGGCCGGAGGTTTCCGGGTCACAGACGCAAAGCCTTTGATAGAGAGGCTGAATTCCCTCCGCAGCCGCTTGCTCTTTCAGACGCCTCACAATTTCTGGATCCACAGGGTTTGCCTCAAATAATCCATGCAGCAGGGCCTTGATATAAAATCCGGTCCCGCCCACGATCAACGGCAGTTTCCCCTGCGTGTGAATCTTCGCGATGGCCGTCCTTCCTTCCCGGCAGAACCGCGCCGCGTCATAGGGCGTGTCCGGGTCAACGATATCCATCATATAATGCGGGACCTGCCGCCTTTCCTCAGGGGACGGTTTGGCGGTCCCGATATCCATATACCGGTAGATCTGCATGGAGTCGGCGCTGACAATGCAGCCGTCAAATTCTTTTGCCAGGGCAAGGGAAAAATTTGTTTTCCCGATGCCCGTGGGTCCGCAAATCACGATAAGTTTTGGTCTGTCGCCGTTCATCATGGATGATATTACCGAATTCCCGATCCTGTGCCATTACTGATTTCAGTCCCGGCTCGCGGTTGGGACATCGCTCAAAATTTTATTGACATCACACCTCATTGAAGATATCAACAAAATTTAATTCTTTAAACAATGCCAGCACTTACTCTTTTGATTTTATATTGTTTTCAGTGGCAAAGGGGTTACTGTTCGCCTGATGCCGCACTTATTTTACAGGAGCTAACGGATTATGAGCAATCATGTTATCGGATCTGTAATGGTCGTCGGCGGCGGCATCGCCGGCATGCAATCCGCTCTGGATCTCGCTGATTCAGGTTTTTATGTATACCTGGTTGAAAAAGGCCCTTCTATCGGCGGGGTGATGGCGCAACTGGATAAAACCTTTCCCACCAACGACTGCGCCATGTGAATTATCTCACCCAAACTGGTCGAGGTCGGCCGGCATTTGAACATCGAACTGGTGACACTTTCGGAAGTCACCGGCATCACGGGTGAGGCGGGAAATTTTATAGTCGAACTGCTCCAGAAACCGCGCTATGTGGATATGGACAAATGTATCGCCTGCGGCGCCTGCGCCGAAAAATGCCCCTCCAAAGTGGACAACCATTATAACGCGGGGCTTTCCAAGCGCAAGGCCATCTATGTGGAATATCCCCAGGCCGTCCCCCTGAAATATTGCATTGACGCAGAGCACTGTATCTATCTGACCAAGGGGAAGTGCGGTTCCTGCAAGAAAAAATGCCCTGCGGGCGCCATTGATTACGATCAGAAGGAAAAGCAGATCACGCTGAACGTGGGGTCGGTTATTCTGGCTCCGGGTTTTGAACCTTTCAACCCCAGGGGACTGGACAATTATCAATACGCAAACTTACCCAACGTTATTACGTCCCTGGAATTTGAACGGATACTCTCCGCTTCCGGTCCCACGGGAGGCCACGTGGTTCGGCCTTCCGATCAAAAGGAACCTAAAAAAATCGCATGGTTCCAGTGTGTCGGCTCCCGGGATTTGAACAAATGCGACAACGCTTATTGTTCATCCGTATGCTGCATGTACGCCATTAAGGAAGCGGTCATCGCCAAAGAACATGCCGGAAACGGCCTGGACTGCTCGATCTTTTTTATGGACATGCGGACTCCGGGCAAGGAATTCGAGCGGTTTTATGAAAACGCCAAAAATAAAAGCGGCGTAAACTTTATCCGGAGCCGGGTGCATACCATCACCCCCATCGGCGATACCGGAAATCTGGAACTGCGCTATGTCACGGAAAGCGGAGAAGCCAAAACTGAGGTCTTTGACATGGTGATCCTGTCCATAGGGCTTCAGACACCGCCGGCCCTGGTGGATCTGGCTGGGAAACTGGGTATTGAACTGACCCCCGGCAAATTCTGCAAGACAGACACCTTTACGCCGGTGTCCACCTCCAAAGAAGGGATTTTTGTCTGCGGCGCGTTTCAGGGCCCGAAAGACATTCCTCAGGCCGTGGTGGATTCCAGTGCGGCGGCGGCGGCGGCGGCGGAAATTCTGTCTTCAGCGCGAAACACCA
>PCSG01000316.1:5453-5595 GCA_002772195.1 Desulfobacterales bacterium CG23_combo_of_CG06-09_8_20_14_all_51_8
GTGATTGCGGCATTAATATCGCCAGCGTGATCAATGTCCCGTCCGTGGTGGAATATGCGGCTACCCTTCCCTATGTGGAATTTGTCGCAGAGAACCTGTTCTCCTGTTCCCAGGACAACCAGGACAATATGGCCAAACTCAT
>PCSG01000093.1:0-147 GCA_002772195.1 Desulfobacterales bacterium CG23_combo_of_CG06-09_8_20_14_all_51_8
CCGGCTGGGCAGGGGAAAAGGCGACTTGGCCGTCCCCTATGTTCTGTTTGAACGCCTGATTGAGGCCGTCTCCCGCCAAAAAACAAGCGAAACAAGCCATGATGAATTCCGACGTATCCATTCTTGAACACCACCTGGGGTATGTGT
>PCSG01000093.1:175-3195 GCA_002772195.1 Desulfobacterales bacterium CG23_combo_of_CG06-09_8_20_14_all_51_8
GCTGCGCCATAGTTCATTTGTGAACGAAACGCCGGACAAAAAGGTCCAGGACAATGAACGTCTTGAATTTTTAGGCGATTCTGTTTTAAATCTGATCATCAGCCATCTGCTCATAGATCGGTTTCCCGCCCTCAGTGAAGGGGATCTGTCCAAAAGCAGGTCCGGTCTCGTCAATGAAAATCAGTTGTCTGAGATCGCCCGAAAAATCCAGCTCGGAACTTTTCTCCGGCTGGGCCGGGGGGAAGTGCAATCCGGCGGTCAGGACAAAAATTCCATTCTGGCCGACGCTCTGGAGGCTTTGCTGGCGGCTGTTTACTTGGACGGCGGATTTCATCGGGCCTTTGACGTGGTCAGGCGGCATTTTTCCGATCTCATTGACAGCCTTGCGCTGTTTGAAGAAATCCAGGATGATAAAAGCCGGGTCCAGGAGATTGTCCAGGCGACCGGGCAATCATCTCCCCTGTACCGGATTATCCGGGAAACCGGTCCGGACCATGACAAAACATTTGAAGCGGAGCTGACGATCGGGGACGCCATCTTCCGGGGAACCGGAAAAAGCAAAAAAACCGCCGAACAGGCGGCCGCGCGAAAAGCGTTGCAACTGATCGGCCGATCCGAATAAATCCTCCGGCATAGAGTTGATGTTTCTATTTATTGCGGACATTCGCGCCCATGGAACCCACTCAAAACCCTTCCCCGACACCAGCCCTTAAACCCCTGATCATTCCTGTTTTTATTCCCCATTGCGGATGCCCCCACACTTGCGTGTTCTGCAACCAGAGGGCCATCACCGGCACATCCCGGGCCCTTCCTGAAAAAAATGAAATCCATGCCCGGGTTGATGAATTTCTGGGCTATAAACGGAAGAACCGTCTTTTGACAGAGCTTTCCTTTTTCGGCGGCAATTTTCTGGGCCTTGAACTGGAGCAGATCAAACAACTCCTGGATGCGGCGGTGGGACTGGTAACTTACGGAAAAATAGACGGTATCCGGTTCTCCACCCGGCCGGACACCATTGACGAAAACCGGCTTCGGGTGATCCGGTCCTATCCGGTGTCCACGGTGGAACTGGGGGTTCAGTCCATGGACAACGGGGTCCTCCGGCAGGCAGGCCGGGGCCATTCAGCCGAAGACACTGTCCATGCCGTAAAGCTGCTCCAGGGGGAAAGCCTTGCCGTGGGCCTTCAGATCATGACGGGGCTGCCCGGCGACACCGAGGACATCTGCCTTGAGACGGCCCGGCGCGTTATCGCCTTAAAACCGGATTTTGTCCGGATTTATCCAACCCTGGTCATCGAGGGAAGTGCGCTGGCCGACTGGTATCGAAAGGGGCAATACCAGCCCCTTTCCATGGGTGCCTGCGTCACTCAGTTAAAAAAGCTTTACCTGCTGTTCACCGGAAGCGGCATCCCCGTCATCCGCATGGGGCTTCAGGCGTCCGGGGAACTCGACGACCCGGCAACGGTCCTGGCCGGTCCCTATCATCCAGCCCTGGGGCACATGGTGTTTTCAGAAATTTTTCTGGATGCAGCCGCCGAACAGATCCAAAAAAAATCATCTCCCCGTGATGCGGTATGCCTTACGGTCAACCCCAGAAACCTGTCCCGCATGCAGGGACTCCATAAAAAAAATATCCAAACGCTCAAACAAATGTTCAGGCTTTCCCGTGTGGAAATAAAAACAGATGACGCCCTGACCCTGAATAGCGTGACCGTAATTTAGAGTTTTTTGTTTCAAAAAGCGGATAGCCAAGCATGGAAAACCGATTTTATGATTTAAACACTTATTTTAAAGATATTTTTGGTCACCGGGTCCATAAAATCGCCATAGATGCGGGTATGTCCTGCCCCAACCGGGATGGGACTCTGTCCACCCGGGGATGCATTTACTGCAATGAGCGGGGCTCCGGCACCGGTTTTTTTCAACAAGGACTGTCAATCACCGATCAGATCGAAAACGCCAAACGCTTCCTTGCCAAACGCTACAAGGCCAGAAAATTCATTGCCTATTTTCAAGCATTTACCAACACCTACGCCCCGCTTCCCCGGCTCCGGAGGCTCTATGATGAAGCCCTGGCCGTGGCTGATGTGGCCGGCCTTTCCATCGGCACCCGGCCGGACTGTGTTAATGAGGAAATCCTGTCGCTCTTGGAATCCTACGCGAAAACTCACCTGATATGGATCGAATACGGGCTTCAGTCGGCCCATGACCGGACCCTGGCACTAATCAACCGGGGCCATAATTTCAACGCTTTTGAGGAGGCTGTTCGCGCGACCCGAAACCGGGGGATCAAAATTTGCGTCCATGTCATCCTGGGCCTTCCCGGCGAGAGCCAGCGGGACATGCTGGAAACCGCGAAAATCATTTCTCAAATGGGCCTTGACGGCATTAAGTTTCATATGCTCTATGTGGTCAGGGGCACAGCCATGGAAGCCATGTACCGGCAGGGGGCTTACCCGTGCATGACCCGGGATGCGTATGTGGATGTCCTGTGCGAATTTCTGGCCTGTCTTCCAAAAACCATGGTGATTCAGCGGCTCACCAGCGACCCGCATCCCGATGAACTGGTAGCCCCCGGCTGGGCCATGGAAAAGAAACAAACCCTGGAACTGATTCATCAAACCCTGAAAGAAATGGATTTGTATCAGGGAAAACATTTTCAAGGGGTATGACACCATGGGAAATTTATCAGAGAATGTCCAATTTTTTATCGGTCTGTTTTCCATCGTCAACGCCATCGGCGCCATGCCGGTATTCATCAATCTGACGAAAAACATGGACCGCGAGGGAAGCCGACGCTCAGCCCGAATCGCGGCCATGACCCTCTATGCTGTTTTGACCGTCACCCTCCTTCTGGGAGAAGCCATCCTGAAATTTTTCGGCATCTCCATTGCTTCGTTCCGCGTGGGCGGCGGCATCCTTCTGCTGCTCATGGCCATCGCCATGATGCATGCAAGGATGAGTTCCGTAAAACATACTCCGGAGGAAGCAGCGGACAAGGAGGACAGCGACACCGTGGC
>PCSG01000093.1:3215-5360 GCA_002772195.1 Desulfobacterales bacterium CG23_combo_of_CG06-09_8_20_14_all_51_8
CGCTTTTGGCAGGCCCGGGATCCATCAGCACGGTGATCGTCTATGCGAACCGATCCCCGTCACTGCTGCATTACGGGATTCTGGCCGGAATTATTCTCGTGGTTTCCCTGCTGACCTGGTTTATTCTCCGGGGATCTTTTTATATTTCCGGCAGGATGGGTAAAACCGGCATCAATATCGTCACCCGGATCATGGGGCTCATCATCGCCGCCATTGCCGTGGAGTTTATCGCAAATGGCCTGAAACAGCTCTTCCCGGTGCTCGGGTCATAAAAATCCGTCAGTTTTCCTTTGCTTTCACCTCAATATCCACCTCCACATCAGGCCACTGTCTGCCTACCGGCTGAATGGTCTGGGGCGCGATGATTTTACATAAAATCCGGCTGCTTTTATAAATGCTTTCCAGATAAACGGGCGTGGTGGTAACGCTGATGGGTTTTCCGTTTTCTTCCGGGGCCGGGGACAGGACTTTCACGCGGTCCGGACTGACGGTGACCGAACTGATTTTCAGGCCTTCCGGCAGAATGCCCACGAGCTGCGGCGTGATGTCCGCCACCTGCTCGGTGATGGCGGCAAGGGTTAGTTCCAGGCTCGAAGGCAGAGATTCCAGAAGCTTGACGCCTTTGGGCAGACGGATTTTGTCGCTGGTGATAAACACTGACTGGGTTCCAGGCCCGTATGCCGAAAGATCGATTTTCACTCTCAGATCTGAGGATTTGAGGGCGTCTAAGGTGGACTTGGTGCCGGCCAGATAAAGCTGAAGCTCTTTTTCCCGCTCTCCCACCAGAACCAGATCGGAAGCGGCCATGGTATACTCCACCGGCACGGAAATGACCTTTTCCACCAGCTCCGTCTGAGCGACAATAATCGTTGACCAGAAAAATACGGCCAGCGCGAGACTCACCGCCGCCTGGTAAACGAACGTCCGCCGGGTTTCCTGCCGGTAAACGGCAAACGGATAGGACAGGATGTTTTTCCAGTGGGCTTCGATAATATTGACCAGTTGCGCCATATTCTCCGCCGGGTGCATTCCGCCCATATGGAAAATGGAAATTTTTCCCCGCTCTTCCGAAGCCACCAGAACCAGCGCGTCGGTTTTTTCCGAAAGGCCCATGGCCGCGTGATGCCGGGTGCCATATTCTTCCGGAAGGGCCGCGCTTTCCGATACCGGCAAGCGGGTCCCGAAACGGGTGAAAAGTCCTTTTGAAACAATCAGAGCCCCGTCATGCCCCGGGGAGTGGGTATCAAAAATACTTAAGAGTAGGGGATAGCTGGGTTTCGCATCCAATGTATACCCGCCGGACACATATTCATCAACGGGTTCCCGTCCGGGAAAAGCGATAATCGCTCCCAGGCGCTGCTGGGCCATATGCCACAGGCCTTCGGCGATCATCTGGGACAGGGCTTTTGCCGGATCATGGGTCTCCCTGCGCCGTAAGGAAACCGACTGTTCAAATATCTTTCTCAGCTCGGGTTGAAAAATCACGATAAACGCAATCAAAATCACATTGCTGAGGTTGCTGTAGAGCCACTTGATTCCGTTTAAATCCAGAAAATTCGCCACCAGAAAAATCGCCATGGCCAAAAGGATCCCGATCATGATTTTCCAGGTGCCGCGACGGCGCATGGTCCGGTAGAGACCAAAAAAACCGACGGCGATGAGCAGCACATCAATCAAATTCCGCCAGTCCAGAAATCCCCTGATTATTTCCGGCATTTTATATTGCTCCTGACCACTTTGGGTGGATCCCTCGTCCGTAAACGCAGAAAACCTGGCGCAGGAGGCCAGGTTTTCTGATTTATCGTTAAAGTCTTTTCTTATTTTTATTCAGATTCAGCAACGCAATACCCGGTATCGTAATCACCAAACGTGCAGCTGGTATAGCCGTTGGCGTCTATGGCCTTCACTCAGTAATAATAAACCGTGGGGCAGGTGGTGGTGCTATCGCGACACGTAAGCGTATCGCATGGACTATTTATTATGGAGCATACTTTAATTTTTTCACCATCCACAGATTCGGACCGGTAGACTTCATATCCCTTCGCTCCGGAGACGGCACTCCATGAAATCCACACACAATTAGACCTGCCATCTGTGGCGCTGACATCGTCCGGGTCGCAAAGCGTCCGGTAAACATATCCGGTG
>PCSG01000093.1:5420-5586 GCA_002772195.1 Desulfobacterales bacterium CG23_combo_of_CG06-09_8_20_14_all_51_8
GTGGACGGGCAGCAGGTACTGCACGCTATATCCGTGTCGAAAAACTGATTGGCGGTGGTCGTCCCAATCAATGTTTTCGGCGCTCCCGACCACATTGCCCTATATATTTCATAGGAAGTTGTTATTGGCGTATGATCGGAGAGCTGCGGACAGCAAGGGGTGTCAT
>PCSG01000331.1:0-4288 GCA_002772195.1 Desulfobacterales bacterium CG23_combo_of_CG06-09_8_20_14_all_51_8
GATGGCGGACCATACCGGCGCACGCTGAACGCCAGTTGCTGTTTCTGACGGCAAAAAAAGCCGAAATCCTCAAACCGGCGAAACCCTGCTGGGTGGTCAACAAATGCAGCGAAACACTCAAAGCCATGTGCCCGGCATGGGAATTCCAGGCCGGGTCCCTGTGCTGGTTTATCAATGGAACCATCTGCAAGGGGCTCATTCATAAAGACTGGCGGGAAAAAATCGAAATCTGCAAACAATGCAAGGCGTTTCCCAAAATCCTCAAATCCATGATGAACGCGCCGGATTCCCGATCCGAACCAACCCGTGATTTCCAAAACAAGCCCTCGGCGACAACTTCCCTGAAATAAATCAGCGCAGCGTCATTTTAAAGGTTTCCGACACAGGACACGGAATAGATGCAAAGGATATGGAAAGGATTTTCGACCCCTTTTTCACCACAAAGGAAATCGGCAAGGGGTCCGGCCTGGGGTTGTCCGTTATTTACGGCATTGTCAAAGCGCACAACGGAGAAATTTTCAAAAATACTCCGAAGCGTTCTGGACGATCATCTGGTTTGATTTGCTCCCGACCGGGAGCGCTTGATCAGATGCTTCACCCGCTGGGTTTGCAGGAATGAGCACTGGCGCCGCCGTATCCGCCTGGTACTTTCAACGCCACTTTACAGCCCGCAGACATGATTTTCTGAACATCTCTACCATGACACTCGGGACATTCCGGGGTTTTATCGTCTGCGGAAAGAATCAGCCGTTCAAATTTTTGATCGCATTTCCGACATTCAAACTCATAAATGGGCATTTTTACCTGTCTCCTTTTTTAAGGGGGATCCGGATATCAAAGGAAACCCCGCTTCCTGCTGTGCTGGCGCATTTGATCGTGCCGCCCAAGGTCTGGGTCACGATATTATAGACAATGTGCATGCCGAGGCCGCTCCCTCCCTGCCCCCGCTTTGTGGTATAAAACGGCTCGAATATCCGTTTCACCGTCTCTTCGGACATGCCTTTCCCATTATCCCGGTAATGAAAATCAAGATGCCCGTTATCCGCCGAAATATCAAAAACGATTTCACCCCGGGCCATGCCCTCAAAACCGTGGATCAGTGAATTCATGACCAGATTGGTGGTAATCTGTGAAAACACGCCGGGATAGCTGTCAATGACAAAATCATCGGGGCAGTTGACCTGGATGGAATGACCGGATCGTTTATACTGGTAATGCATGCTCAGCAGGACGCCGTCGATGTACTCCTTTAAATTGAAAGTGCGGGAGGCTTCCGAAAATTGATCCACCGCCACCTGTTTGAAATTCTTCACCAGTTCGGCCGCCCGGTTCAAATTTTTATAAATCATTAGAGACGCTTCGGAAGCGGTCTTTAAAAATTGATTAATTTCATCTTTGCTCGCGCCTTTGCGGGTCTGGATATCAATCAGGGCATTAATCTTGTCCTGCAAAAAAGAAGCGGCGGTCACGCCCACCCCCACCGGGGTATTGATTTCATGGGCCACACCGGCCACCAGCCCGCCGAGGGCCGCCATTTTTTCCGATTCCACCAGTTGGGACTGGGCTTGATGAAGATTGTCCATGGACTCTTTGAGCCGGATATTCTTCAGATTCAATTCATCGGCGGTTTGATTTATTTCTTCATAGGAATTTTCCAGGTTTTGGTTCTGGTCAGACAGCTTTTTCCGGGCCTTTCGCAGCAGGCTGGACGTATAGGACGAGTTGAACGCCAGCACGTAAAGCGTCGCGGATAAGATCAAAACAATCAGAACCACTTCCGTGGTCGTATACGTATACCCCCATTGATTGTTCATGTGGGGAATGACGCGGGAATGCTCCAGAAACGCCATAATGCCGAAAAACACGGAACACAGGGTGGCGATGATATACGGATAGCGAACGGGGGCGACCACCCCCACATAGGCGATCAGGCCGGCATAAATACCGATCAGGTACATCCCCTTAATGCCGCCGAGAAAATAGATAATAAACGTATCGCCTAAAATTTCGACGATATTGATCAGCAGGTTATAGGCTTCATAAGTTTTCCGGCGGATGATTTTTTTCAATCCCAGTAAAAAAGGGAAATTAAAAAAGATAACCGCACCGCCGCTGATGCTGATGCCGATAAAAGAAATGGTGTCGATAATATGAAATAAATAAAAATTGAGCAGGAATGACCAGATCAGAACAATCGCGGCAATTCTGACAAAGGCCCCCTGCAAATGCCGCTTAAAAAATTGATCCCGCTGATCAGCAGTCAGAAATCCGGGCTTTTGAATGTGGCTGGCGATACGCACCCCCTGCACCCTACCCCGACATTAACGGTATTTATCCTTGACATCGCTATAAATACAGGAAATTACGGCAAAGGTCAAACAGATCTTGCGCCGGAAAGGGGCCCATGAAAGCCTGACATTGACCATGGCCGGAATGCCCCGGCCTGAAATGCAAAAAGACCGGCGGGAGCCTTAAAAAATTAAAAATCAGAACAACGGATGGACGATTCCGGGCTTGACATCCCCCTATCAGGGTGTTAATGGAAGGATACTTTAAAACAGACACGTCGGGGCGTAGCGCAGTCTGGTAGCGCACTTGCATGGGGTGCAAGGGGCCGGAGGTTCAAATCCTCTCGCCCCGACCAATAAAATAAATAAGTTAAACATTTTTAAAATCACCTTAAAATCGCCGGGGTATACTTTAGGGTATACTTTTGGAGGGTATAAGGGCCAACCAGCAGAAAAAAAAACCGGACGGGGATATCCTCATCCGGTTTTTATATTTAATACCCCCCAACAAAAAAAACCGGATCAACCATTACGGTCAACCCGGCTTTCCATAGAATATTTATTGAACAGTCAGCTTTAACATCATGATCAATATCCGTGAATGCCAAATGACCGTCTCTTTTTATTTACACCCATGCATGAACCTTCAGGGAAATGATCTGTCCCTGTCGATCCAGATTGACCATACATCTGACTGCGCATCATACCGGAGAATAAAAACACCCCCGTCATTTATCTTGACCTTGAAGTAATCAACAATGGGCGCATCGGGCTTGATTCCGCCTTCATACCAGCGATCCAGTATTTCTGAAATTTCCCAGCAACGTCCCTGGACTGAAAAAGCAACAGGCCGTTCATTCGTTTTATAGCCGCTGTAACATTCAACCTGGGCCTGCTCCCAGCCCTTACCCGTGCTTTTATTATTGTTGTTCATTAATCAAAGACAGCTTCTTTGTTCGGGGCCATTTCTTAATCTGAATCTCACGTTTCAGCGCCGCCGACCTGGTTGGATGGGGTTCCTGATAAACAAGCCCAACCGGAGTGCGGGTTCGGGTATAGTTGCCGCCCAATTTCAGATTGTGCTCTTTGACCCGCCGGGGGACATCGGTTGTAACACCGGTATAAAGAGAATGGTCAGAGCAATGAATGATATAAAGATACCACATATGAATTTTTCAGATACCCAACTTCTACCCCTTCTTCCATTCATCCGGTCTTTCAGTTTTCCAGACCATTTAAAACTCAATATTTTACGCGCCGGTAACATGATATACTCAGCGGTCGCCGGATTCCTGCCCCGCCGTTCGTCTTTTAAGTATATAACTTCAGCCCAGTATCTCTTTAACCCTGCCAACCTCGCCGCTTTCCAAACGGACTTTTATCCCATGAGGATGGTTCGGGGATTTCGTCAGGATATCTTTTACAATGCCTTCAGTTAATTTGTTTGTTTTCTGGTCCTTCTTCAAAACAATTAGAACTGTTAATCCGGATTTTATGTCAGCGCGAATGGTGCCGGTCATTTATTTAATCCCAAAAGTGAACCCATTCTTCTTAAGATTCAGTTTAATATAAGGCCAATGCAGCATTATATGAATAACCACCGCGATGGTGCAACATTAAATCTCCTTGGCCAGTGAGCAACAGTTAAGGCGATGAGCGCAACCCAGCTATCGCTGCTATTCTAACAGCAGGAGCAGAACACTACTCATGGAATGCATAAAACAACCGCTGCCGCTGCCGTCGGTAACCGAGATGGTGATGGTTTTCTGGTCGCTGCCCTGCGGTGAACCATTGTCCACCACCACAAAGGTGATCGAATGAGTGCCGACATCGCCAATGGTGGGGGTCCAACTGAACGTATGGGTGGCGGTGTCGAATTGCGCGCCGGAAGGCAGGCCGGTGGCACTGAATGTCAGGAGATCGGCGCTGTCCTGATCCGTGGCCGCAACGGTAAACTGCAGCAATTGCCCATAAGCGACACATTTATTGCCGATGGATTG
>PCSG01000331.1:4354-5621 GCA_002772195.1 Desulfobacterales bacterium CG23_combo_of_CG06-09_8_20_14_all_51_8
GGCGTAGGCCTTGCTGTTGGCATTGAGCGGCTCGCTGTGGGCCGAGGAACAATTATACCAATCCACATTTTCGGTATGGCTGTCTTGCCATTCAGTAGCCCAGTTTCCCAAGAGGGTGCCGCCGGCCGAGCTGTAATAATTGCAATTATCGTGGACAAATTCGTAATAGCTGCCGTCCGGGTCATAGCGCTCGATGTCAGCGAAATCGTATAAAATTTTATCATTGGCCGTGCAGAAATCGCGTATGGCCTGGTTGGCGGCCTTGTTGTCGACATCATCCCAAATATCCACATGACCGGTCATGTAAACAAAAAAAACACCGGGGTAATCGACTTCCAGTTGGGCCATGGGGGCCAGATACTCGCTGTTCAGGGCGCCCGCAACATATTTGTCGCCGACTTGGCCGCACCAGGACCAGATGATCACATTGGTGTCGGGATGGGTGGTGCCTCGTCCGGTGATAGGGTTCGGAGTACCCAGATAGTCGCGGGTGTTGTCAACCCAGTCCGGATAATAGCCTGCGTCCCCGCCCATGGCATAGTCGTGCAGATCCAGCGCGCCGCCGCTGCCGCCGTTGTTCCATTGGAAAAATCATCCGGCAGGTTGAGCCCCAGGCCGCCGTTGTTGGCGAAGTCCACCAGTCCGCTCATGCCGTCAGTCAGCTGGCTGCCGTGACTGGTGTGGCCGTAGGCGATGTGCAAAACGCTTTTGGCCTGATCGATGGCCGATTGGGGAATTTGGGCAATAGCGGTGCAGGTGTGATTGATGATGACCGGATCCGCCGCAGCGGTCCGGACCGACGCCCACAAAGTCAAAGCGATAACAGCCATTAAAACTGTAGTTTTGCCATACTTGGATTTATTCATTAGAGGCTCCCTGGTATAAGGTTCTTTGTTCATTCTATGATTTCTACCTGAACATCAATTACTCCGGCTTTTAAACCATCTATGGTCTTCATTGCCTTGTATGAGAGGTCTATTATTCGTCCTCTCGTAAAAGGCCCTCGGTCATTGACCTTCACAACAACGCTTTTCCCGTTGGCAAGGTTTGTTACCTTGCAAATTGTTTCAAACGGTATTTCTTTATGGGCGCAGGTTAATTTATTCTTGTCATAAATTTCTCCACTGGCTGTTAACTTTCCGTGATGTTTGTCGCCATAATATGAGGCCTTTCCGTAATAAACAGTTGACTCCGTTTTTGTCGGCGCGTGAGAACAACCCGTCAAAAAACTTAAGTAAGCGAAGGATATGACTGTGAGGATAACTGA
>PCSG01000275.1 GCA_002772195.1 Desulfobacterales bacterium CG23_combo_of_CG06-09_8_20_14_all_51_8
AAAAAGGCAGGTGTATTAATTTACCTGAGCATAGGTGTATCAGTTTATCTGAGCGCTATAGCGCTGACCGATGCTGCAACTAAAAAAGAACTGCGCAAAAAGGGAATAAACAGCTCGAACAATGCAATTGCAGCGGCCTGGGCCTTCGGCGCGAATGATCGCAGCCTTCCTTCAGATATGGGTGAAATCATCGCCGATTATATTTTGAGCACAGTGCCACATAAATAGTGCCAAACAGGCAAGCATAGTCCCGCCCTATCGGGACCATACTTTCCTGTCAGACTGTTGCCTCTCAGATGTCACTCGTTCAGATAATTGATAATTTCTTTATCCGCCAACAGATCTCTAATGGCTTGCTCCGTCGCCGTATCCAGCGGCCATGTTGAATAAAAGAGATTCTGAGCATACTGGCTGCCCGTAATTTTTTTTTGGATATGATTCCCGGTTTCATATTCGATGACAACATAGAAGGTTGAAGAACCCCACATGTTCGAATCCACATTTACTTTTGCGACTGAAACCTTGATGACTTTATCCGAATTTTCGACAACTTTTCCGCCCCTCGATGCTATGGCCTGAGAAAGGGACATAATCACTTCGTCTGTCCAGAGATGAAGGTTCGCATACCAGGAATGAGCACCCACGCCATAAATATAAATCTCTTCATCGGAGTCCTGATTGTTAATCAGGGTCACGGAATTTTTGATCGTCACATCGGGAAGGGTTTCGGGATCTATTGATATATAGCCTGTGGGATCATAGTGGTGTGAAATACATCCTGTAGTTAAAGATAAGAAGATGAAAAGCATGAATAATTTTAACATACCTGATAAAGAGATCCGGCCCATTGGGCACCTCCTATGTGGTTGGGGTTGGAATACGGGAGTGCAAAAAGCGTTTGCTCAATAAGCATTAGATAATGTTTTCTATACGAATTAAGCAGTTGCAACAGATTTTGATAATATAAATATTTAATTAATGACAGTTCCTAATTGTTTAGATAATTGATGATTTCTTCATCCTTTAGTAGATCTGTAATCGTGTATTCAATCGCATTATCTAATACCCAGTATTGAACTCCCACAGCCCAAGCAGTCTGGCTGCCGATTATTTTTTTTCTGATGTTATTTCCGGTTTCATAGATGACGGTAACATAAGCGGTTTGAGTGCTTGTCCACATGTTAATGTCTACACTGATTTCAACAACTGAAACCTTGATCACTTTATCCGAATTTTCGACAACCTTTCCCCCTTTCAGTTCTATTGCCTGGGTAAGGGCTCTGATCGTTTCTTCTGTCCAGAGATGAAGATTCCCATAAAACTCATTGACGCTCATAACCGTCCAAAGAAGCGTTTCTTCGTTTGAATCCTGGCTGTTAATCAGGGTCACGGGACTGCTGATCGTCACATTCGGAAGGGATTCCGGATCGATTGACACTTGATTCGTGGGATCGTAGTGGCGTTTAATTGAGCATGCCACACATAAAGAGATGAGGACAAACAGGAATAGAAATTTTATATTGCCTGAAAATGAATTTCGGATCATTTGACACCTCCAATGCGGTTAAGGGATTAATTTGAGCGCGAACATATTCTCATTCGCCAGAATGAGTATTGTTTAAAATGATGAATGTCAATTTCAAAATACACTTTAGTGACCTGATTTCAATCAGAATTTAAATACTCTGGCCCCTATTCCGAATGGATGCCTAATTGAGTTTTTGCCCAAAGGCCTGTCTGGCGAGTTCTCTTTTTCTCGGGGTATACGAGTTATCCGCCTTTTCCTTGGCAATGACTTTTTGATAAAGTCTGGACATCTTCAGTTGCTGGGATTCGTTTTTGTAAAAAGAGTCCCAGGCATAGGACAATAATTCTCCCAGCCGTTCCGCGGACATGTGTTTCGGACGGAACACCACCTGATCGGCGGTGTATTTATCCCAATCATAGGTGAATATTCTGTCCTCTGCTTGAAGTTTTTCAAAAGCCCGGGTATGCGGGAAAGGGGTTAATACTGTAAATTCAGCAAGGTCAAGTTCGATTTCCAGCAAAAAGTCAATTAATTCTTTAATAAAATCTTCCGTGTGAGTGTCCAGCCCCAGGAGAATTGTGCCTTCAACACCGATTCCATGATCATGATACCGCCGGATTCTGTCCCGAATATATTGGGATGTGTCAAAAACCGCCTGATAGACATACCAGGCCCCTGCCTGGGCTGCCAGATCGAGAACTTTCGGGTTGTCCTCAATGGGATGGGAGCACCATTTTTTCTTAAGGGGAATCATTTCGGCAAACAGGTCCATTTCCCATTGGGTGTCCTGGGCCAGGGAGTTGTCGACAATAAACAATCGGTTATTGTCAATGCTCGCCATTTCGGCGATGGCTTTATCAATGGGGCGGGGTCTGAATTGACGGCCGCCCAGATAAGCGACCGCGCAGGGAAAGCAATTGAAACGGCAACCCCTGGATGCATGAACCAGATCGACCATCTGAATGCCTTTATAATTGTATAAATCGCGATTCAATATGTCTCTTCTTGCCGTGCCAACCATCTCAATCGGTGGCTGTTCATTTAAGTAATCGTAAACCTTACGAAGCCGATTATTTTTAAAATCATTGAAGACTTCCGTCATTCTGCCTTCCGCCTCGCCCAGAAAAACAGCATCGGCATGTTGCATTACTTCCTCGGCGTGAAGCATGGTGGCAATACCGCCAAAAATCACCTTTACTCCTTTTTTACGGAAAATATCCGCAATTTGGAGTCCCCGCTTGACCTGGATGGTCAGCATCATGGAAATCCCGATAAAATCAACCGGATCTTCAAAATCGATCGGTTCGACATTTTCATCCGTAAATTCGACGTCAACATCTTCCGGCAAAGAAGCTGCAAAAACAATTGGCCCATGTGGGGGCAAATGGAATTCTGTTTGTCTTTCCATTTTAGACCACTTGGGATAGATCAGTTTAAATTTCATTAAGTCTTTCCAGAGGTTCCGATTTTATACTTGCGGTCGATTGGTTTGAATATACTCGGCCAGCGCTCTTAAGGAAGAAAAAACTTTCTCGCCGAGTTCCTTGTTATCAATGATAACTGAATACTCAGTTTCAATCATCATTACGAGTTCCAGCACATCAATCGAATCAATTCCCAAGTCTCCACCCACAAGGGGGGCGTCCTCGTCAATATCTTCTTTATGAACATCTTCCAGATAAAGCGTTTCGATTATTTTTTCTTTGAGTTCGCTAATTAAGTTTTCCATTATTTTCCCATTCTTAAAAAATAAAATATTTTTGGAATCCACTACGATTAAATATTGTAATAGCCTGAAATTAGTGGTTGAAGTATTTCAAAAATTGTTAAAATATCCAGCATATTCATGTCAAATGAAAACCCATGCGAGGATAAATGAAAGCTATATTGATGTCAATGCCCGATGTGGCCCCGCTTGTGATCCATGAAACCGCCATTCACATGCCCAGTCACGGCATTGCCTGTGTCGGCGGGAATATCGATGAACCGCATGATGTTTATATTGTTGATCTGATCCGCAAGCGCAGACAGCTAAAAAAATATATAACCAACATCCTGTTGAAAATTCGACCGGATCTGGTCGGTCTGTCTGCCATGGCATGGCAATACGACACATGCATCAAATTAATCAAATTAATTAAAAATGTTCTGCCGGAAGTAAAAATTGCAATCGGCGGTTATCACGCGACCCTCATGAACGAAGAAATTGCGGAGTTGCCCGAGAGCCGGTTAATTGATTTCATGATTCGCGGCGAAGGTGAAGAAGCCTTTCGCCGTCTGCTTAATGCTTTGGATGGAAGCGACCGGCTCGAAGACATACCCTCCCTCACCTATAAAAACGGGACCGGTTTTATTCACAACCCCAGAGGCGAAAATCTTGATTTGTCTCTCCTCAAACTTCCGATTCGAGACAAACGACGGCTAACCTCGGGTTATCATTTCATGTACTCAAAGATTGAGCTTTTGGAGACGTCCCGCGGTTGCACGCGGGGATGTAATTTTTGCAGCATGAGACACATGTACGGCAGGTCTTTTCGTACCTATCCCATTGAACGCATCCTGGCGGATCTGGATGATATTTACTACAAACGCAAAACCCGATGGGTGTTTGTTGTCGATGACAACATGGTGCTCAATCCCAAGCGGGTAATGGCCCTGTGCGACGCGATTATTGCCAGGAATTATAAAAAACTGAATCTTGTTGTCTAGGCCGATTGTATTTCCATGGCGCAAAATGAGGGAATGGTCAGCAAAATGGCTCAAGCCGGTTTTAAATCCGTATTTTTGGGTATTGAAAATGCGTCAAAAAAGAATCTGGAATCTGCCGGCAAAGGGAATATCGTGAATGCTTCCCGCAAAGCCGTGGAGATATGTCACAAATATGATATCATGGTCATCGGCGGACTGATATTCGGTTTTCCGGAAGACGACGAATCATCTATCATCGAAAACTATCAATTTTTAAATGCCCTCGGCGCGGACGGTGCATACTGCCAGATACTGACCCCCTATCCAAAGACCGAGATGCGTCAAAACCTGATCGACGAAGATTTGGTAACCAACCGGTTCAATTATAAAAAGTACAGCGGACTGTGGGCGAATGTGAAAACCCGGCATCTGGATTCAGATCAACTGCAATATCTGTTCTGGTATCACCGCCAGGTAACGCTGGGATGGTGGAACCCTTCCAAATGGGCCAGGAGTAAAGGGCGTATATGGACCGGCCTTTGGTTGTTCGCCATTAAACCAATATTAAAATTTTTCATCGACCGCAGCATTGCCAGGGAGGGATGGGAAAAGCGCTATCAGAAGGAACTCAAACGTCTTTCAAGGATGAACGATTTCAGAGACCTGGGCTAAGATAAGTCAATTTAAGGCACTGTTCCGGACAGGCATCGACACAACGTTCGCAAATAATACAATTTTTATGATCGATACGCCGGTTTTGCCGGACATATGCCATGACATCGATTAGCATCGGACAGGCTTTAACGCATTTTCGGCATTCGGTACATGCATTTGACCTACGTGGCGTGATTTTAAATATCGAAAACCGTGATAACAGACCCGAGATTGTCAGAAACGGGCATAGCATCCGGCAATAGGCTCGGCTTCCGAAGCGGGCCGTTAGAAACATACCCAGAAGAATAATAAACAGATTTTCACCGATAACCCAAAACCGTTGCTGGAAAACATTTCCGGCCGGATTCCATTTCAGAGAAATTATAGATGCCATTATCACGACGGCGGCCAGATAAATCCAAGCAAGTTTTTGAGAACGCTGCACTGCTTTAGCAGGTATGGGAATCTTTTGATTGATAAGCTCGAAAATCAATCCATCCCAACATACACGCGAGCAAAATCCATTTCCAAATAAAAACGGCAAGGCGATTCTTGCGATTAATAATTGAACCAATGCGCCTTCTGCAAGTCCTGCAAACGCATCGAAAATAATTTGCGGAAATTGAAAATTGACGCCCTTATAAATGGAGAGAAACCCTAAAAGAAAACCCCCTATCAAAAACATCAGCGTTAACCGCATCCTTTGCCTAAGTTTTGGAAATTTAGGGACGAAATACTTAAATGTTAAATAAAATTTGTCTTCGACTTTTGTGAACTCT
>PCSG01000356.1:0-614 GCA_002772195.1 Desulfobacterales bacterium CG23_combo_of_CG06-09_8_20_14_all_51_8
GATCGGGAAAAAATACAGTGACTACACGACCGCGGAAACAGCCGTATATCTTTACCGGGTGTACAATAAAATCTTTACAACCGGAAAAGCGGATGAAATCAGCGAGTATGAGATTATTATCAAAGATGGTTCCCCCCGGTTTCTGCAATTGTCCGCCTACCTGCTGACCGATGAGGACGGCAAACCCATCGGTTTCAGCGGCCTTGCCCGGGATATCACGGAACGCAAAAAAACCGAAGAAGCCTTGAAAAAAAGCCGGTTCCGCTATCGCCAGTCATACAAGGAAGCCCACCAAGCCGAGGAGCTGTATCGATCCCTGTTGAACTCATCGGCGGATGCCATTCTTCTGCTCGATGCGGACCTTAAGATCACCTTCGCCAACCCCGCCTTCACCCGAATTTTCGGCTGGACCCAGATGGAAATGAATGAAGACAGGCTTCAATATATTCCCAAACCCCTCCGGCCGCCTTTTACCAACTTACTGGAAAAGGTGCTGGAGCTGGATACTCCCCTGCATGGGTTTGAAACTCAGCGATACACCAAAGACGGCCGGCTGCTGGATGTCAGCATCAGTGCATCACGCTATATGGACCATGCCGGTGATGCCGCGGGTA
>PCSG01000356.1:629-6325 GCA_002772195.1 Desulfobacterales bacterium CG23_combo_of_CG06-09_8_20_14_all_51_8
GATGCCAAAAAATATCAATGGCATATGGAGCAGGCCCAGCGGATGGAATCTCTCGGCACGCTGGCCGGGGGAGTGGCCCATGATTTCAATAATCTGCTTATGGGTATTCAGGGGCGTCTCTCCCTCTTGATGCTCAAAAAGAATGACACGGATACGGATTATAAACATTTCAAAGAGATCGAGGCGTATGTCATCCGGGCCACTGATCTGACCCGCCAGATGCTGGGCATCGCCCGCAGCGGCAAGAATGAGGTCAAGGCCACGGACGTTAACGGGCTGGTTAAGGTCCAGAACCAGCTTTTCGGCCGGACCCGCAAAGAAATAACGATTCACGAGGATTTTGCCCCAGACATCCAGGCGGCCGAGGTCGATCGGCATCAGATCGATCAAGTTCTTTTAAATATGTATGTAAATGCCTCCCACGCCATGCCCCAGGGCGGCGATCTGTATGTCCGCACAAGCAATGAAATTCTGAATTCCGAAATGACCGCGCCCCACAACGTGAAACCTGGAAATTATATCCGCATCAGTATTACGGACACCGGGGTGGGGATGGATCGAGCCATTCTGAAACGGATTTTCGAACCGTTTTTTTCCACCAAGGAACGGGGCAGGGGCACCGGTCTGGGGCTTGCGTCCGCATACGGGATCATTAAAAACCATGATGGGTTTATCACGGTTTACAGCGAACGAGGCAAAGGCAGCACCTTCAATATCTATCTTCCGGCATCCGGGAAGCAAGCGGAGCAGGAAACGCTCTTGCATTCGGAAATTATGGAAGGAACCGGAACCATCCTCCTGGTCGATGATGAAGAGATGATCATTACGGTGGCAGAGGAAATGATTCAGATCCTGGGGTACAGCGTCATTACCAACTCGGACGGCCATGCGGCGGTGGATATCTATCGTGAAAAAAAGGATCAGATTGACCTGGTGATTCTGGATCTGGTGATGCCGGGGATGGGCGGCGGAGAGCTTTTCGACCAGCTCAAAGCCATCAATCCAGGGGTGAAAGTTCTGCTGTCGAGCGGCTACAGCATCAACGGTCAGGCCTCTGCCATCATGAAAAAGGGGTGCCGGGGGTTTATCCAGAAACCTTTCACGATTCAGGAATTATCCCATAAAATCCATCAGATCATTTCCGCCGAAGGTTTATCCTGTTGAGAAAAGGATAGGAAAGGCGCGCTCCATGTCCCATTTAAAAAAATGTTTTGTTCTGGATACCAATGTCATCCTTCATGACAGTTCCTGCATTTACCATTTCAAGGAAAATGATGTGGTCGTCCCCATTTCCGTGCTGGAAGAGCTGGATCAGTTCAAAAAAGGCAATGAGACCATTAATTTTCATGCCCGTGAATTTGTCAGGTCCCTTGACGCGCTGAGCGGAGACAAGCTTTTTGACGGCGGTGTGAAAATCGGTCCGGGTTCCGGAAAAATCATGCTGAAGCTGGAGCGTGAGTTTCACAAGGATCTGGCGGAGAGTTTTCCCAACCATAAACATGACCACCGGCTGCTCAATATCGCGTATCATCTTTCAAAGGAGTCTCCGAAGACCCAGGTAATTCTTCTGACAAAAGACGTGAATCTCCGGATGAAGGCCAAGGCCGTGGGCCTGCTGGCTGCGGATTATACCAGCGATCATGTCCGGGACATCAATACGCTCTATGCCGGGAAGCGTGTCGAGGACAATATCGCCACCGAACTGATTGATAAAATCTATCAGGAGCCGACCGGCGTTGACATTCAGGAAATGGTTCTGAAACAGCCGATGAACGCCAATGAATATATGGTCATGCGAAATGGGAGAAAATCGGCCCTGGCGAAATTTGATGCCGTGATGCAGCGCTTGCAGCGGGTGGACCGCTATCCGGCTTACGGGATCATGCCGCGCAACGCGGAACAGACATTTGCCATGAACGCGCTGATGGATCCGAATATTCAACTGGTCAGTATTACCGGAAAGGCCGGCACCGGGAAAACACTCATCGCGCTGGCGGCGGCCCTTGAAAGACGCCGGGAGTATCGCCAGATTTTCATGGCCCGTCCGATTGTCCCCTTAAGCAACCGGGATTTGGGGTTTCTGCCCGGAGATATTTCGGCAAAGCTCGATCCCTACATGCAGCCCCTCTATGATAATCTGTCGGTGATCCAAAATCAGTTTTCGGAGAAAGATGAACGGCATCAAAAAATCAGGGAGATGCTGGGCGACGAAAAGCTGGTGATTTCTCCCCTGTCCTATATCCGAGGCCGAAGCCTGGTGAAAATATTCTTTATTGTGGATGAAGCCCAGAATCTGACGCCCCATGAGGTAAAAACCATTATCACCCGGGCAGGCGAAGGGACGAAGGTAGTGTTTACCGGCGATGTTTTTCAAATCGACCATCCCTACCTGGACAGCCTGTCCAACGGGCTCAGCTATCTGATCGAAAAAATGCAGGGCCAGAAGCTCTATGCCCACATCACCCTGGAGAAAGGGGAGCGCTCTGAGCTGGCGGATCTGGCCAGCGATTTATTGTGAAGAAAGTGAGGAAACTGCGGTGAATGATCATCGACCGGTAGTCGGTATCACCATGGGGGACCCTGTGGGCATCGGGCCTGAAATTTTATGCATGGCCCTTTCCCATCCGGAGGTCTATGAAGTTTCAAGGCCCCTGGTCATTGGGGACGTGCGGGTGCTTGAACGCGCCCGGCTGATAACGAAAACCAAGAATCTTATCGCCACCGTGAATTCGCCGGGGGCCGCGTCGTTTAAGCCCGGATGCGTGGATGTGCTCAACACGTCTCGTATCGATCCCGATGCCCTGGTCTGGGGACAGCCCACGAAATTTACGGGACAGGCCATGGAAAATTATATTCTCACGGCCGTTGACTTGGCCATGCGGGAGGATATTGCCGCCATCGTAACCTGCCCCATCAACAAGACCGCCTTAAAAATGGGCGGCAGCCGCTTTCACGGTCATACGGAAATGATCGCCCACCATACCGGAACCCCGGAATACGCCATGATGATGGCCGGGGACCGGCTTCGGGTGGTGCTGGTAACCATTCACATGGCCCTGCATCAGGTTCCGGGGGCGCTGAGCATCGACGCCATCATGTCCACCATTGAAATCACGGACCAGTCCCTGAAAGAACGATTCGGCATCGACCACCCGAAAATCGCGGTGGCCGGATTAAATCCCCATGCCGGAGAAGGGGGGATGTTCGGCGATGAAGAGGCCCGGGTCATTGCGCCGGCCGTGGATTTTTCTAAGAAAAACGGCATTGACGTCTCCGGGCCATGGCCCCCGGACACGGTTTTTGTCAGCGCCTTAAACGGTAATTTTGACGCGGTGGTCTGCATGTATCATGACCAGGGGCTGATTCCCTTTAAACTGATTCATTTTGCGGACGGCGTCAACACCACCCTGGGCCTTCCCATTGTCCGGACATCCGTGGATCACGGCACCGCCTATGACATTGCAGGAAAAGGCATCGCGGATCCGGGCAGTCTGATTGCGGCCATCCGCATGGCTGCCAGTCAGGCGGTTTTTCGGATGCAGAGCCGGAACCGGAGAGCCTGATGATTTTCTAAAATCTTGTTCGTCACAGATAAGCTATAAAATTCCATGACATCTGAATTTATTACCATCCGCGGCGCCCGGCAGCACAACCTGAAAAATATCGACGTGGACCTGCCCCGGAACCGGTTTATCATCGTCACCGGTCTTTCCGGGTCCGGAAAGTCGAGCCTTGCTTTTGACACCCTGTATGCCGAAGGCCAGCGCCGGTATGTGGAATCCTTGTCCACTTATGCCCGGCAGTTTTTAGAGCGCATGGAAAAGCCGGATGTGGACCTCATCGAAGGCCTTTCCCCGGCCATCGCCATTGAGCAGAAAAACACCAGCCACAATCCCCGGTCCACGGTGGGAACTGTCACCGAAATTTATGATTATCTGCGGCTGCTGTTCGCACGCATCGGCATCCCCCATTGCTACCAGTGCGGCCGACCCATCACCTTCCAGGCTGTGGATCAGATGATTGACCAGGTCGAGGCCCTCCCCGAAGGCACCCGCATTCTTATTCTTGCCCCCCTTGCGTCAGACCAGAAGGGCCGCCATGAACGGCTGTTTGCCCGCCTCAAGCGCGACGGGTTCGCCCGGGTCAAGGTGGACGGAGCCATCATGGAAATCGACCAGGTCAAGGAGCTGGATAAAAATAAAAAACACGCCATTGATGTGGTGGTGGACCGCCTGGTGGTCCGGGGAAAAATGCGCAACCGCCTGGCCGATTCCCTGGAACTGGGGATTTCCCTGTCCGGCGGCGTGGTGACGGTGGATGTGATGGACAGCGCAGGTCAGGCCACGGAATCGATCCTGTTTTCCGAAAAAGCCGCCTGCGTCCACTGCGGCATCAGCTATCCGGAGCTGACCCCGGCCAGTTTTTCCTTTAATTCCCCCCAGGGGGCCTGTCCCAAATGCGACGGCCTGGGCACCACCACGGAGTTCGCGCCGGAACTCGTGGTGCCGGACCCGGACCTGTCCCTGCGGGACGGGGCTGTCAAACCCTGGGAAAATCGAAATTCCGTTCAGTTCGCCGAGTTTCTGGAGGCCATGACCGACCACTACGGCGTGGATATTTATACGCCGTTTAAAGACTTGCCCGAAGCGTTTCAACAAGTCGTGCTCTATGGCTCCGGCGATACGGAAATTCCGTTTTCCATTCAGCGGGGACGGCGGCGCATTGATTTTACCCGGCCCTTTGAAGGAGTGATTCCCAATCTGGAACGCCGGTACGTGGACACCGATTCCTTTCAGACCCGGGAGGAAATCAAGCTCTACATGAATTTCCGGACCTGCAAGGAATGCAATGGTGCGCGCTTAAATCCCGTCAGCCGGTCGGTGCGGGTGGGCGGCCGGTCCATCGCGGAAATCAGCGCATTGTCAGTCGAAGGGGCCTGGGATTTTTTTGAAAACATTGCCTTAAAAGAGAAAGACGCCTTTATCGCCACTCGGATTTTAAAAGAAATTACCGACCGGTTGGGGTTTTTGAAAAACGTGGGCCTTTCGTATCTGACGATTGACCGGTCCGCCACCACCCTTTCCGGCGGGGAAAGCCAGCGCATCCGCCTGGCCACCCAGATCGGCTCGAAACTCACCGGGGTCCTCTATGTGCTGGATGAGCCGAGCATCGGCCTCCACCAGCGGGACAACCAGCGGCTCCTGGAAACCCTGAGGAAGATGCGGGACTTAGGAAATACAGTGCTGGTGGTGGAGCATGACGAGGAAACCATCCTGTCTGCGGATTATGTGGTGGACATGGGCCCCGGCGCCGGCATGAAAGGCGGTGAAGTGGTGTTTGCCGGGACTCCGGCGGACCTGGTCAGGGATGAAAAATCCCTTACCGGCCAGTATCTTTCCGGCCGCAAAAAGATCGAGGTCCCTGCCCGGCGCAAACGACCCGGAAAAGAGTGTTTGGTGATTCGGGGCGCGTCTGAAAATAATTTGAAAAATATTGATGTGACCTTCCCCCTGGGGTGTTTTATCAGCGTGACCGGCGTGTCCGGGTCCGGAAAATCCACCCTGGTGGTGGAAACCTTGTATCGTCTTCTGTCCCAGCACCTTTACCGCACCGGTATTCCAGCGGGAAAACACGCGGAAATCACCGGCGTCGAGCATATCGACAAGGTCATCAATATCAATCAGGCCCCTATCGGC
>PCSG01000315.1:0-3884 GCA_002772195.1 Desulfobacterales bacterium CG23_combo_of_CG06-09_8_20_14_all_51_8
TTCATGCGGATATTTTTTGCGCTGCAATCGCCGGACATGCTGAATGCATCAAGGTTTCCGCGCCATTTTCCGGAAGCAGCCAGAAACTCCGCAGAAACTCCCTGAAAAACAATATGCTCACCATTCACCCGGGCTGTGATATCCGGAGCCGCCCATTGCCCCTCGATATCCGCGGTGATTGCCACGCTGCCCGAAAACGCCCCGGCATCCGCCAAATCCGGGACAAAGGATGTGATTAAATTAATCTCCGGCAGGGTTGCGCCGGCCTTCACCCGGCAGGTTTCATCTAAGATCGATACCATGCCTGTCAGGGTTGCGGTTCCAAGAGCGCTTTCCAGGTCAAACCGCCGGAAACTGATTCGTTCAGCCGCCCAGGCCGCGTCAATATCCGCGGACACGATATCTACATCCATCAGCCGGGACGCCTTGATGCGGCAGAGGACTTCGGCGGTGATATCCTTTACTTCAAATGTCTTCGGAATAAATATATTGGATTCCACGGTGCCGTTGAGAGTGCCGGCATATCGGCTGTCTTTAATGAATTCTTCGGGTTTCAGCCCGATTACGTCTGCGGTAAATTGAAAGCGGCTGTCTGTGTCTTCAGCCATTATGTCAACCAGAATGCCGGTTGCCGCAAGGGTTCCCGAAGGGGTCCGCAAATCGACGCTCTCGAAAACAAGATCCGGCCCGTCAATTCCGACTTCCAGATGCGCGTCTTCGATTCCACAATCCCAGAACCTGGAAGCATCGAGATCCAGAATAATTTTTCCGGTTTGTTCCGGCATGCCGATGCGCTGCCAGACGAGCGAAAAATCCGAATGGATGTCACTGGGAAATGATTCCAGCTCCAGCGCCGGCAGGGCGGCCAAATTCAAGCCGGTGGTTTTTCCAATGAGATCGAGACCGACATCATAGGCGTCATCAATGGTGACCAGTCCTTGGGACATGACATGGCAAGCGTCCATGCGAAGGTCCGCCCGGCAGTCCATTCTGGAAAGCGGTCCCTTGGCGGAGAGATTTCCGGACACGATATCCTCGTCCGGCATCCGAATGGGAAAAGCCCGGCCGAACTCGCCCAAGGACATGGCGGCCACGTCCGCACGCAGGTCCATGACAACCGAATCCGGGCCCTGATCCGGAAAATTCAGCAGGCCGTCGATCGTAAAATCGGATTTTGTTCCCTGAATCCGGACATCTTTCATCTCCATACGGCTCTGGGCAAAATCGTATGAGATATGCCCGGCAAGATCCTTCAAGTCTATATCGGGAAAATCCATCCGAACCGCCAGGCGCTGGATTTTTGCGTCCATTTCATTTCCGATATGCAGCCGGGTCCGGCATTCGATGCCCGTGAAATGATGGGTGACCGGTCCATCATCCGTTTGCCAGGTCAGCGTCACATCCGAATCCGCAACCACCAGCCGCCGCATGGAGATCTTGAAAGGGAATTCGGCGGACACGGCCGGATCTTCCGAGGCGCCGCCCGGCGGAGATTCTTGCGAAGACTCCGGCGTAAGCATTTCAAAATTCCATGTTTCGTCCGCCGCCTGAAGCAGATGAACACGCACGCCTGCGAGCGTCAGCCGGTTGATCCACACCACCTTTCCCAGAAGCATGGGAATGCTCCAGGATACCGCGATCCGGTCGGCGGCCAGAAGAGGCGCGCCGGTTTCCGCATCTTTTATTTCAAGGCCTTTGATTTCAAAGCGAGAGATCAGATTGCCGTCCAGCGCGGCGATATGGCATGCGGCCCGGGTATTTTCAGCAATTGCCGTTTCGATGAACCCCACCATGGCGTCCCGGCCCTGCCGCGTCTGAAGTCCTAAAAACACGACAAAAAGCACCACGCCGAGGCTGGCCGTCAGATAAAGCATCCCCCGGAATATCGTCCCGGGCCATGATCGTTGATTTTTTTTCCGCTTCCCGGAACCGTTCTTGCGGGAGGGGTGTTTTTCGGTCATGGGCCTGTTTTCCACAATCGTCATCCGTTTAAAAAGTTTGACCGATGTTGAAATGAATATACCACCGGTCTTTTTCAAGGAGGTCCGTCAACACCGGGTCGTCGGTGGCCGTGGTTTTCGCCGGGTTCAACTGATACCCGAAATCCAGCTGGATCGGGCCGATAATGGTGTGATACCGGAGTCCCACGCCGCTGGTATAGCGCAGACTGTTAACATCCAGGGCATACGGATCCGGGTCCAGTGCGCCCATGTCCAGAAAAACAACCCCTGCAAAGTCCTCATAAAGGGGGAACCGGAACTCCAGATTCGCCACAAACGAAGACAGGCCGCTGATATCTTCAATCACATCATCGGCGTTGACCACCCCCAGCTTTTCAAACCCATACCCCCGCACCGACTTGCTGCCCCCGGAAAAAAACTGCCGGGAAATGGGGATATAGTCCGTATTGCCGGTTGCGTCGATGGTCCGGAAATCCATCCGCCCGGCCAGCACCATGTCCCAGGGCAGGGGCGCAAACGCTTTGGCTTCAACGCCGGGCCGGATGTAGCTGATTTCCGACCCCAGGTAATCGGACGCATTTTCAATAGAAAGACGCATTGACGTGCCTTTTCGCGAATTCAGCACATCATCCACGGTATTGTGTTCAACGCCGAACTTTACGGCCGATACGAGGTAATTTTCCGTATCCCGGGGGTCCGGGTTTCCTTCGGAATCCTGGACCCGGATATTGTCCGGCCGGTTGATCTCCAGATTGTAGCCCAGGGAGGAGAACCAGTGGGTGTTGAGTTTGCGGTAAAAATTCACTTCCGAAGTGGCCCGCTTCAACGTGTAATAATCTTTTTCCTCGCGGTCAAATCCGGCGGTGGCCGCCAGATTGTTCCGGTCGGACAAAAAATACGGCACCAGATATTCCGCGTAAATGTTTTCCAGAATATCGGACCGCCGGATTCGGAAGGTCAGCCGGTCGGCCCCGCCGGTCAGATTATGGTAACTCAAGGCCGCCTGAAGCCGCAGGCCGTCATCCGTGCCGTATCCTACGCCCAGTTTCACACTGCGTGGCTTTCGGGGTTTGACCTGGATATCAATGGGGACGCTTTTCTGTCCAGGCTCCGGGTCCGCCGCCCGGATCACCGCGGTTTTAAAAACGCTTAAGTCAAAGAGGTTCTGCCGACTTTCATCTATATTTTTGGCGGAAAATTTTTCCCCGCTTTTAAACGTCAGCGCACGGCGGATGACGGTTTCCCCCACAAAATCTTCATGCCCCGTGATGCGGATATCGCCGAAGTAATACAGCCCGTCTGCGTCGATGTCAAAACTGACGTCTGCGGAATGGTCGTTTAAATCCACGGTGGCCGAGCTGCGGACTTCCGCGAAAGGATAGCCCCGATCCCCCAAAAACCGACAGATAGTGGTTTTGGACCCGTCATAGGCATCGGTTTCAAATCTGTCGGCCATCTTCAGCGGCAGAATCTCCCGGATCTGATCGTCGGTGAGGGTCTCCAGATCGCACTGGCAGTGAACAGTGATATTTCGAACCATGACCGCTTGGCCTTCGGAGATATGAAATGTTATAGTATATTCCGGGACCGACCCGACCCTTTCCCCGATCCCATCAGCCGGGGACCGAGTCATTTCATATCTGGCCGAAGCCTCATAATATCCCCGGGCCTGATAAAACTGCTGGATGCGGGTAACGTCATCGACCAGATCCCGGAGATGAATCTCCGGCGCATCGGCCCAAAATTTCCAGAAGGGCGGGGCCTTGGCCGCAAGTCCTTCGGCCATTTCCTTTTCTCTCAGCGCTTTCATTCCTGAAAACCCGACTTTGCGGACTTTAAAAACATAATTCTCGTCGGCGACCGCACCGGCGATTTCTTCAGCCGTTGAAACAGACACCCCGGCCGACAGAAGGGCCGAAAGGA
>PCSG01000315.1:3905-5401 GCA_002772195.1 Desulfobacterales bacterium CG23_combo_of_CG06-09_8_20_14_all_51_8
AAATATCATATCGTTGCAACGGCAACACTCCCTGAGACAAGATCTTTCATGGTGATGTTTCCCAGTTCCCCGGTTTCCGACTTTTCTCTGGATTCAAGCAGCGACAGGAGCCGCGGATTTCGTTCATTTTCCGGAGCCCGCCAGTTGTCCTCCCCTTCATGACGCAGGGCCTTGCAGACATCCAGCACGGATATCAGGGCGATATTCCGGGATGGCTGAAAAACGGCTTCATCGCTGCTGATCGCCTGTATCAGCCCATGGTCACATAATTTCCGCGTAATTTCACCGACCAGGCGCACCGGCACCGCCAAGGCCAAGGACAGGGCCTCTGTTCCCACGGGCGGCAGGCCCTGATGGAACCGGGCCGCAATTTTTGTCATGATGTGCAGGGCCATGACCTCTTTCTGCGCATGGCCGACATCCGTCAGCGCCACTTCCATCTGATAGGAGCGGACATTTTGAATGGCATAGGACAACTGGGCGCCGATAAGCACGATCAGCCAGCTGATATAGAGCCAGATAATAAAAACGGGCAGCACGGCAAAGGTGCCGTAGATGGTATTGTATTTCGCCACGCCGATGTTAAAGCCCGTATATGCCCGAAACGCCCCTTCCCAGACGCTGGCGCAGATAATTCCCGCCACCAGGGCCGGAATAAATTTTACGCGGGTATTGGGCATGAGCATGTACATCACGGTAAAGGCGATCCACAAAACCGCATGGGGAATAATTTCCGCGAACAGAACAAAACAATGCCGGAACACATCAAACTTCATCAAGGCTGCGACAATGGTATTGGACGAAAAAGACGCCATCATGGCGGTCGACAATACCATCAGAAAGGGGCCTAAAAACAGCACGCTGACATAATTGGCAATTTTCCGGGAAACGGACCGCTGGCGGGACACGCCCCACATCTCATTGAAGGCCCGTTCCACATTGGAAAGCATCATCACCGACGCGTAAATCAGCAGGGCCGTGCCGAAAGCCCCCAGGGCCTTGAAATTCGTCCCGCTGATATATTCAACGATGCGGCTGGTCAATGCCTCCTGCTCGGCGGTAAGATAATTGACCAGCACATGTTCCAGGCGAGTGTGAACTCCCATGCCTTTTAACATGGAAAAAACAATGGCCAGAAGGGGCACGATGGCAAGCAGGGTGCTGTAGCACAGGGCCGAGGCCCGCAGCAGGACCATCCGGTTGTTCAGGCCCCGGATTGTCAAAAGGACAATACGCACCAGCTCGTATAAAAACAAATACCCCCGGCCCGGTTTTTCAGGGTCCTGCCAGACTTCCTTTTCCAGAAAATCCGAAAGTTTCCGAAAACCCGCGATCTGCTTCTCCATCGCTCCTCCCCGCCCGGCGGGCGGATTTATTGTCTCGCCCGAAGTTGGTCTCGCCCGAAGGATGATTGCCTGAACCCGTTGTTCTTCGAAAAAAAGTAATCAGTTCAACAGCCCGTCAAAAAAATCATGGCCCTTGTCATCCACTATGAT
>PCSG01000315.1:5436-5578 GCA_002772195.1 Desulfobacterales bacterium CG23_combo_of_CG06-09_8_20_14_all_51_8
CAGCTTCCATGCCTAGTTCGGGATATTCGAGGATTTCCATGGCGGTGATGCAGTCTTTGCCCAGCCGGGCCGCAGGTCCACCGATGGAACCCAGATAAAACCCACCATAGGTTTTGCAGGCGTCCGTCACCACCCGACTCCG
>PCSG01000233.1:0-284 GCA_002772195.1 Desulfobacterales bacterium CG23_combo_of_CG06-09_8_20_14_all_51_8
CAGACAGTGTCTGTTGAATTAGAGATTTAGGAGACGCTGTCTTGGACTTTCGAGATTTACGAGACACTGTCTCGTAAATTTGAAATTTATCCGGATAAATCAAATAAAATCTTCGCATCAGCTGTAAATTATCTACAGATGACCCTCTACCGAATTTGGCTGACAAGTCCGCCGAAAGTTTTATAAGTAATTCTCGCCCATAATCCGCCCGCGCCTTACCTTTCTGCTCAAACTCGACAATTTCTCTCCCGATATTCCAGTATGCCAAACCCTGCGTTCTGTTA
>PCSG01000233.1:623-3884 GCA_002772195.1 Desulfobacterales bacterium CG23_combo_of_CG06-09_8_20_14_all_51_8
CGGCGCTCCGCCGGAACCAGAAAATACCGCCGCGCTCGGCCCCGAAATACCGGTTGGTGGATTTGACCGTATTGGTCAGGAGAAGATCAAAGTCCGCGCTGGGAGACAGTTCTTCAATAACATCGGCGAACATGCCCAGCAGGTGGTCTTCGGATTCGGACAAGAGGGTCGCATCGCTTTCAAGGGCGAGCAGGGGCCGCAAATCATCCGGAAAAAACACATCCATGTAACTGCCGAAATCCTTGCGGGCTTTTTCCGCCAGGGCCCTTGCTCCCAGACGGTCCCCTTCCCGCAATTTGAGGCGCGCCATTTCAATGTGGGTTTTGCCGGTTTGAACCGGGTCGCCGGATTGCAGCAGATAGGTTTCACTCTGGGTCAGGAGCAGTTCAATCACATTTGATTTCGCATTATGATCTATTTCCTCCAGGGCCTTCAATCGGAGAGCCACCCCCCGGAGATGGATGTTGGGGTCCTTCATGAGGCGCTGGAATTCACTCGGAAAATTCATCGGACCGGGACTGATTCCCTTTCGGTGAGCTTCAAACAGGGTTTCCAGGACAATGGGGGAGGCATACTGGCGGATCAGGCCGGCGGTGGCTGCTTCCTCTGACGTCTGCACGACCCATTTCCAGGCTTCCTCGATGCGGCCTTCCATGAAATGATGAAACGCCAAGCCTCCCCGGGCGAAGTAACCAGCCAGCACATTTTTGGTTCTTCGCGCCTCCTGGAAGGCGCCGGACAAATGGAAATGGGCCTCCCGGGTTTTTTTAATGCCTAAAAGAATAATTCCCAGGGTTGCCCGGAGGGTGTTGGCAAGCCCGTGATCTCCGCCTTCAATGGCCAACCGGCGGTAATAGTCCAGGGTGCCGATGGCCCGGTGGAACTGCCCGGAAAACGCGGCGCAGTAACTCAGCCACAGGGGGCCGGACGGGTTGATGATGCGGCCGGATTTTTCCGATTCAAAGCTCTGGGCGGCCCGTTCAAAATAACCGATGGCTTCCTGAAACCGGCCCTGGATAAAATAATACAGGCCGATGAATTCAGCGGACTGGGTCAAAATATCTTCATCCCCCAGGTCTTCGGCCGCGAGCTTTCCCCTTTCAAAAACCAACATGGCGGAATCCCGCTGTTCCGCAAAATAGAAAAGCCTGCCCAGATGCAGGTTGATCATGGCCATGGAGCGGCGGTCTCCGATCCTTTCCGCAGCCGGCAGAGCGTGTTGAAGGGTGTCTGTCAGTTCGGAAAATCCTTTTCCAAGGACAAAACTGACATTGGACAGTTCAACGGCGGTAGCGGTGAATAAAGCGTCCCGTTCCGGCGATGGCGGAAAATCATTCAGCCGGCCGGTCACACTCTTCAGATGCTGCCATGCGGACTCCCGGTCGCCGGATCGCAGGGCGTTTTCGGCAAGGTTTTTTACAACGTAAAGGGCTTCATCGCCGGGAATGCTGTGGGGCCGAGATTTGCCTGGGGACATATGCATCTCCGTTGCCGGCGAAATTTTCGCCAGGACAATTTTTAATCGAAAGGGATAATATGGGAATACGTCCATATTTAAAAAAAGCCCTTGGCATCTGTCAATAAGAATGTCCGTATAAGGACACGCAAGTGCCCATATACGGACATAGCGGTATCCATAATAATTAAAATTTTTTAAAAATCATATAGTTGAGTTGTTTTAAAAATTGGCATGCGCTTTGCTCACTTATGTTATAAAAAAGATCGCTGTTCATGAAAAAAATAATTGTTTTTAAAAAAGCGGTCGGCAATTTTATCCATTTTTTATCTGAAAAGGGAGGAACTCATGAGCTTGTTTAAAGATTCCAATCAAATGAATCAATTTCTTGAAGATTTATGGAAGTACATTGTGTTTGAATCCGGTCTGGGAGAAAAGATGCGGGGAGACGGCACGAGTTTAAAATATGTGATAACCGATCCGGATGGTTACCTCTATGTGGATCCGGACAATGTCATCACCGGCAAAGAGGCGAACCGCGATGCCGTCATTACCATGGAGCTTTCCGGCGACACCATCATTCAGTTCTGGACCAAGCAGCTCTCCCTGCCCGTGGCTCTGGCCACCCGCAAAATCAAATCCAGGGGGCCGATTCCAAAGGTCCTGAAAATGCTGCCCGCATTAAAGCCGGTGTATGAGATTTTTCCGGAATACTGCAAGAAACACGGCATTCCCCTGAAGTAGCAGCGAAGAAACAGGTATAAAAATCAGTAAAGGAAAGGGGAAACAAATGGCTGAACCAAAGATTCCCGGACATATCGCCTATGAGCTGGACAGCAAAGCGGAGAATCATCCTGATTTCGCCGTGGTGACCTTTGAAAACGGCAATTATCCCGAAGAAGTCCTCACGTATTCGGATATTGTGATTCGCGGCAGAAAAATTGCCCATTTACTGGTTAGGAACGGCATCGGAAAAGGGGATGCCTTTGCCCTGATCATGCGCAATCATCCGGAATATGTTTACGCATTATATGCCGCGACCCTGACCGGGGCGGTCATGATTCCAGTTGATTCCAGGGTCAGGGGAGACCGTCTGAAGTATATGTTGAAGGACTCCAAAGCCAAAGGAGTGATTTTCACCAGTGAATTCACTGACAATGTCATGAATGTGGTAAAAGACTTGCCGGATGTCGCCGTCATCGGAGTTTCCTTTAAGCCCGGAATGGAGCGGGATGGCATCGACAGCCTTCCGCTGCTGAATGATATTTTCGAAGGCCCGGAGCTTCCGCCGCCGGATCAGCGAAATGATGACATCGCTGTCCCCATTGAAATTATTTACACTTCCGGCACCACCGGAGACCCCAAAGGCGTGGTGGTCAAGGGAAACCGTCTGGGGACCTATTCCCAGCTCGCCTTGTTCATCTGGCAGTATACCCCGGCGGACCGGCTTTATACGGGGCTTTCCCTGACCCATGGCAACGCCCAGGCCGTCACCCTGATGCCGTCTCTGCTGCTTTCCATTCCATCCGTCGTCAGTGTCAAATTCACCAAAAGTCGGATCTGGGATAGGGATAAGAACTCGCTTTTTCGGTCATTATCTATAGCAAGGCCGGTTTTGTGTGTCAATATTTTTGTGGCCACCATATGTTGAAGGACCTTTCAGTCGGGATGGGGCAGGGCATTTTCAGGGAGGTAGAAAAATTGGGAGAAGCCTTCCGGATATTCGGGATTACAGAAAAACAGGGGATTTTTGAGGCAGCTCTATCGTATCACCGGGGCGTGAGTTTTCGGCATCAGTCGGCCCA
>PCSG01000233.1:3995-4166 GCA_002772195.1 Desulfobacterales bacterium CG23_combo_of_CG06-09_8_20_14_all_51_8
GTTCCTGATGTCCCACAGGCCCAGGTGCTGAAGTATCTGCTTGATGACAGGTGTCTCTTCAATAAAGCTGATGATTTTCATTGTCCCCCGGCATTTTGGGCATAGCAGCGGATCCACCTCATATATTTTCTGAATTAATCGCGCCCAGGATTTTCTGAAAGCCTTATCCGA
>PCSG01000233.1:4192-5545 GCA_002772195.1 Desulfobacterales bacterium CG23_combo_of_CG06-09_8_20_14_all_51_8
TGTTATCATCATGATCCGCCTTTATTCGTTGGCCACGGCTTTTATTACTGTAATACCCGTAATAGCGGACCATCTGTTCTCTGCGGTTGGGGATATGGGTGGTCAGTTGGGCCAGCCAGTCCAGGGCCGGGAACACTTTGTGCTCACGGCCGTCTTTGGATTGATAAATGACTTTGGCCTGTCCGTCGGAAGAATCCGAAGCCGGAATGTATCTCATCCGCTCCTGGGAGAACGCCGCCCGGATGATATACCGGGCCAGATTTTCGATGCCGGTTTTGTCGCCCGGCCGGATGGTCGGGCCGCAATAGACATTAAACCCGCTGTGATGCCAGCCCATCATGTTTTCTATAACCCGGTCCGGCAGGCCGTGGGCTTTGAGCAGCTTGAACACCTCCTGCCGGAACAGCGGCTCCAGATCTTGGGGAGCAGGCCGGTTGGCCGTCATAAATTGTCCATCCCCGTAGAAGCAGCCGTCCGTGGCGATGATGTGAAGATGAGCGTTGAAATTCTGGAAGTCCCCGAACGTCTGCACCGCCACCACGCCGCCGGCCACGGCGTTGTCATGTGGGACGGAGTGTTGCAGGTATTGGCCCAGAATCTTCCAGGCGCATTTTGACAGACCGGCCAGCAATTTTCTGTCATGAGAAAACCAGGGCCGCAGCCGTTTGGGGATGGAAAATACCCATTGACGATGGGGGACGGACTTGAGCACCTCCGCGCACAGCCATTCTCCGAATTCCACCACTCGTTTCTGGTGACAGGAAGGGCAGAAATGCCGGCGCTTGCAGGAAAAGGCCAGCAGGTATTCATGGCCGCAGTCAGGGCAGCGGACCCGGGCAAAGCCGTGGTGAAGATCGCCGCAGTCTAAAAACCGCAGCATCACTTCATTAATGTATGGCCGGAAGAATCCGTATTGTCTCTGGTAGAGATCTTCCCAGTCTCTTTCCAGGTCTTCCCAGTGCGCGGCCACGCATTGAAAATAATTACTGGCCGCCGGGTTTCTCGGCTTGTATACACCGGTGACAGCCCGGTCCGGGTTGCTGACTGCCGCTGCTGATCCCAACATGACGTCAGCCGGTAAAACCGGCGGGAACTATAGCAGCAACCCAGTTGAAATCGGAATAAGGATGAAACATCGGCTACCCTCCATGGTATGGTTAAAAAAAGGAAAACGTGAAGAATCTATGGCAGGTCAGCCACGGGAATCAAGGAAATTATCTTCTGAACGGACTTTGTAATCATGCTCGTTTTTGGGCGTGGGCTCCCGGCCGATCATGGAAGTCATGGGTTTTACTGATTCCCGCACCGCGACCGTTCGCACATGATAAATCAGGGTGGCAGCCAGGGCTGCCA
>PCSG01000254.1 GCA_002772195.1 Desulfobacterales bacterium CG23_combo_of_CG06-09_8_20_14_all_51_8
GAATGCAGAAAGGACAATGATTTTATCCCGGATCTTCCGGAAAATCCGGTGGACCTGATTTACCTGTGCTTTCCCAACAATCCCACCGGCGCAACCATTTCAAAAGAAAAACTCGCCCTGTGGGTTGATTATGCCTGGAATAACCAGGCCCTGATCCTGTTTGACGCTGCTTACGAAGCGTTTATCCGGGACCCGGCATTGCCCCATTCCATCTATGAGATTGAAGGGGCCCGGGAAGTGGCCGTGGAGTTCCGCAGCTTTTCCAAAACCGCCGGTTTTACCGGCACGCGGTGCGCGTTCACCGTCGTGCCGAAAGACTGCATGGCCTTTGATAAAAAAGGCGGCCGGCAAAGCCTCCATGCCCTGTGGAACCGCCGCCACTCCACCAAATTCAACGGGGTGTCCTATCCGGTGCAGCGGGCGGCGGAAGCCGTCTACAGCGACACCGGCAAACCCCAGGTGAAAGCCATCATCGATGATTACATGAAAAACGCCGAACGGATCCGAAAGGAAATGATTGATCTGAAACTCTCCTGCGTGGGCGGGGAAAATTCCCCCTATATCTGGATTAACGCGGGCGGGGATTCCTGGGATTTTTTTGACACCCTGTTAAAAAAAGCCGGGGTGGTCTGTACACCGGGGGCCGGGTTCGGGATCTGCGGCAACAACTACATCCGGCTCTCCGCCTTTAACAGTTATGCGAATGTGGAAAAGGCCATGGGCCGGATTCGGGAGGCGCTGAAATAATTTTCGGATGCCAATGATCAGCAAGGGTCAAGCGGAGATTTGATATGTGCTTGTCAAAACCATCCAAATCTATTATGATTTTATCAGATCTATTCATGTGATCATGTGAAAAGTTTACTTCTTAAGATCCGTTTAAGACAAAATTCAATGGTAATAAAAAGCTGAATAATATGAATCCGCTTCTTAAAAAAAATCTAAAAAAAATCAGAACTTATTGCCAGCAGCGTGACGTTGAAAAATTATATGCATTCGGTTCCGCAACAACGGATCATTTTTCAGAACATAGCGATGTTGACTTGATCGTTAAATTCAAGCACCTTCCTTTTGACAAATACACGGATAATTATTTTGAATTGCACGAAATATTGGAAAAATTGCTTAACCGCAAAGTTGATTTGATGACGGAAAATTCACTGTCAAATCCATATTTTATAAAAAAAGTGAATCAAACGAAGAAACTGATTTATGAAGGATGAAATAAAAAAGCTACTATTTGATATCAATGAAGCAGCGGATTCGATCTTTGAATATCTTGGCGAAAAGAGGGATTTCAATATTTACGCCAAAAACAAAATGATGCGAAGGGCGGTTGAACGAGAATTTGAAATCATCGGCGAAGCGATGAATGCCATTTTAAAAATAGAGCCAAATATTCCAGTTAAAAATGCCCGAAGAATTGTAGCACTCAGAAACCAAGTCATTCATATACTGGATTAATCGGTATGGTGTTTGAATGAATAAGTAATTGAAAGTGGAGACCTCTCCGGAAAGCCTTCGGTGACACAACGAATTCGAGAGAGCCTTACCAATTTAACAAGAATTAAGCAAAGAGCGTTTCCAAATTACCCTTTTAAACCCGCTTCACAGATTGCAACAAGAGTGATACGTATTAATTTACCAAAAATAAAACTAAACAATCACTTATTAATCACTTTGAGGGGTGAAGACTATGGCAAAAAAATTATTATATCTGTTAGTTATAATCCTGATTGCCACAGGACTGTCTGGTTGCAGTGATGATAAAGAAGCTGCTCAAAAAGAAGCGAAGATGCAACAACTTCTCAACCAAAAAACAGAAAAAAATGCACGAATTGAAAGATGGAAAGTAGTAGAAATCACTCCCAGTTCGTCTTCTACCAGAATTGTCAAAATAGCCTATCCGAATACAGATATGACGAAAACAGTCGAGATTGAAGGACATGATGATTTAGAAGTAGGCATGGATGTGATCATTGAAATCAAAGTTACAGATCTTTCAATGAATAAACTCGTTGATAGTTTGAAAAACCGCGAATTCATAAAAATTCTCTATTACTAAAGGGTCACCCTATGGAATTCCGAGGGGGACTTACCAATTAACAAAAATTGGTCAAATAGCGTTTCAAAATCACCCTTTCAAAATCGCTTCATAAATTTTTTGACAAAAATCCGCATCGATAGTTAATTTTTTCCCATCCAGACTCAACACCGGAACCGCGCCGATGAGCGAGTTGGTCACCATCGCCTGGCCTACGGGAAAAAACTCATCGGGCATGATTTTCCGGGATTCGGTCTGATACCCTTGTTTTTCAGTAAGATATTGAATTACGCGAGCTTCCATGATTCCGGCAAGCACATGGGGGGATTTTGGGGAAATCACTCTTTTGTCTTCATCATCAATTAATATAATGTTGGCGGTATTGGTCTCAGAAACCGACCCGTCCGGATTTAAGATCAGTGCCTCGTCCGCGCCTTGCTGATTGGCCCATTTTCCGGCGAGATAATAGTAAGCGTAATTCAATGTCTTGTGATCGGCCAGGGGGGTCTGTCGGGGGTAGGGATAGGTCGCAAGATAAAGTCCGTTGTTTCTGGAGATGGCCGGTCGGGGCAAATACAGCCGAGCCGTGACCGCCAGAATGGGAAGTCGGGAAAATCCCGCCAAATCTCCTGCCAGGGCCATAATCTTCACCGCCGCCGTCTGCGTTTCCAGATGATTTGCTAAAATCACCTGATCGATGATGGCGTCCCAGGTCAGGTCCGGCCGGGGGACATCCAGCAGGGCATCCCATGCCTTGTAAAACCGCCGGACATGGTCCGCGAGAAAAAGCGGGCGGCCGTTTTCCACGCGGATGGTTTCAAAAAAACCCAGCCCGTACTGGACCCCAAGGGTTCCCATCGGTATCGCGGCCGCGGCTTCGGGCACGATTTTCCCGTTCATCCAGACCCATTTTCCGGCATCCGCACCCGTATTTTTCTTTTGCGGCGAAAGCACGCTCATCAGGGACCGGGCCTTGTGAAGGGTTTCCGAAAATTCATCGGCCGGGTCCGAGTCATATACCACACCGCCGCCCACGGAAAACACCATCCGGTTTTCAACAATCGTTGCCGTGCGGATGGCGATAGACTGGTCCAGGGTGTCGTGAAAACTGACGTATCCGATAGCGCCGGTGTACACATGCCGCCGCACCGGCTCCAGTTCATCAATGATTTCCATGGCCCTGATCCGGGGACACCCGGTAATGGACCCTCCCGGAAACGTCGCCCGGATAAGATCAATGGAATCCTTGCCCTCGGCCAGTTCGCCGGTGACCACGGCCACCAGGTGAAACACATTGTGATAGGCCTCCAGTCGCCGGTGGTCCGCCACTCGAACAGTTCCGCCCGCGCACACCCGGCCCAGGTCATTTCGCATCAAATCCACAATCATGGACAATTCCGCGTCATCTTTCGGGCTTTTCAAGAGATCCTCAGAGAACGACTTGTCTTCCGCCGGTGTTTTGCCTCTGGGACGGGTCCCTTTGATGGGCCGGGTTTCCACGAAATTTTTGTTTCGCTTTAAAAACCGCTCCGGAGATGTGGACACAATCTGGTGGTCACCGGCGTTCACATAGGCGTAAAACGGGCCGGGTGCGGTTTGATACAGGGTCGTGAACAGGGAAAACGCGTCCCCGGAAAAATCCGTTTCAAACCGCTGGGATAGATTCACCTGATAGATATCACCGCTGACAATATAGTCCTTGATTTTTTTTACCCCATCCACATATTCGCGTCGCGCAAATGAGGATTCCAGGCCGGTTTTTCCCACGCTAAACGCATTTTTTCTCAATTTTACCAAGGGGGTTTCCGTCAACAGGGCCTCCACGGTTTCCATATCCTCGCTGAGTTTCACATGATTCTCATCCTCGCGATTGACCGCACAGATTCGCGTGCGCCCGTCAAATGCATCCTGCACCACCACGACGGACGGCGCGAAAAAACACAGATCCGGCAGCCCCATATCGTCCATGGAGGTGCGGGGCAGGTCTTCGATAAAATCCTTCAGATCATAGGAGAGGTACCCGAACAGCCCGGCGGCAATCGGCAGGGACAGGTCAAGAACGGATATCTCATAGGCCTGAACCACCTGCCTGAGCATTTCAAAGGGATCGCCGTCCGAGACAATCTGGTGATCGCCGGCGGTCAGTGTGAATTTTGGCCGACGGCCCGAGATTTTCAGCCAGGGCCGGATGGCAAGCATATGATACCGGGCGCAGTCCAGGTCCCCGCCGGAAAGGAGCGCCACGGTTCCCGGCTCCCCGGCGAACCGGGCCGCCAGGTCGATAAACGGTTCCGTTAGTTCAACGGTTTTTACCGTAATCCCGGTGATTTTTCCGGCAAGCTGCCGGATGATATGTTTTTCTATTTTTTCCAATGGATTATCCGTTTTTCAGGCGGCCGGCCGATGCCGCGAAATTGTCAGCGGCCCGTGGCGCAAAAAATTTTCCATGATCAACGTCCCGCCCTCTGTCATAAAGCTCTCCGGGTGAAACTGGACCCCGAAGACCGGCAGGTGTTTATGTTCAATGCCCATGATCACCCCGTCTTCGGTCCGGGCCGTGATTGCCAAATCCGGTGAGGCGATCTCAATCATCAAAGAATGATACCGGGCCGCGGTAAACGGGCATGGGACTCCCTTGAAAACCGATGTGTTTTCGTGATACACTTGGCTGGTCTTGCCATGCACGGGCATTGGCGCCCGGACCGTGGCTCCGCCCATGGCTTCGTTGATGCACTGCATGCCCAGACAGACCCCGAGCAAAGGAACAATTCCAGCAAATCGCCGCACCACGGAAATGGAAAGGCCCGCATGGGCCGGATCTTTCGGCCCCGGGCTGATCAAAATATAATCCGGGGCCAGGACCGCGATTTCACCCGGAGTGATCTTGTCGCTCCGAAAAACAAGAATTTCCAGATCATAAGACAGGAGCATCTGTACCAGGTTATGGGTAAACGAATCATAATTATCAACCACCAGCATCCGATCCACAAGCCCCTCCAAAAAATAAAAAACGCCGCCCGGACGAGTCTGGGTGGCGTCTGCCTGTTGCATAACTCAGGTTTCAATATATTTACGTTGTTGTCTATAAAATTATATTCCGTTTAAACCGGATGGCGGCAAAAATCAAGCCAAATCTGCTGGGGCAAACAGGATGGGGACGAGGGGAATGTCCGCCGCCGTCCCGTGGGTATCCCTTCATAAAATCAATTATTCCTGTTTATTAAAAAGTTTCAGGCTTGACAAAATCTATTAATCCTTTTAAACTGTCTGAGTTACGATTGTCATCCGGTCCGGGCGGAACATCGAATCCGCACGGCTGAAGCGATACAAGGGCATATCACATATCATTATGGACAGATCCTTTGATATGTCCTTTATACCGTTCCAAGGAAGCTTAATGAGGATCAATTTCTTTTCAGCTGGAATAATTTACCTGGCGATTATCTGTCTGGTTTTGATCATCGGATGCAAATCCTTCCAGACGGCTTATTTCGGCGTGGAAGACGAGGCGATCACAGCTCCCAAGGAATTCACCCAGACCCGCTTCATCATCGAATCCGCCAAAGAATCGGCCGATTCCCCATACGCGGAAAAAAAGATCAACGAAGCCATGGCCTTGGGTGA
>PCSG01000149.1 GCA_002772195.1 Desulfobacterales bacterium CG23_combo_of_CG06-09_8_20_14_all_51_8
ATGATGGCGTAACCTCTCCGGATGGCCGCCACCCCAGCCTCAATGGCCTGGGGATGGATGCGGATCATACCAATGTATTCAAAGTCAGCCGTGGTGTGAATCATTCTCCGAACAATTTTCCATTCGTCCGGTTTAAAACCGTGATCCCCGGCTTCTTTGTCAATAATTGTGAAACTTTGCTGTTCGATTTCATGGGGCTGCATTAATTGTAATCCTTTCCGAACGGTATTTTAGGCATGCTTGGATAAATGCCCGGGGGACTGAAGGCTGGCTCTTGAAATGCAGGTGCAGGTAACTGCCCAGGCACCGGTTAACCTGGAATCCCTTCACATTCCGGGGGCTGCCGGACCGGTCCTGGGTCTGGTAGACGGTTTTCTGTTCATGGGGGTCCAGTTGGGAATAATGGAATTCATGCCCCCGAGCCCTGACGTCTGCCTCCCCCAAAATGGTCTTTCTGATCAGGGTCATTTCCCGGTATCCCAAAGCCCTTAAGCTGGATGTCATGCGGCAGGTGAAATCAAAGCATCCGGCCATGGGGTATTCTCTGCCATCCTTGTCCACCAGGGTTTTGCACAAAACCATGAATCCGCCGCACTCCCCGTAAATGGGCATGCCTTCCCTGCATTTTTCCAGAATCTGATTTTTCAGGCGCACGTTGCCGGAGATGGCGGTGGCGTGTAGTTCCGGGTATCCGCCGCCCATGTAGATGCCGTCGATGTTTTCAGGAAGACCGGCGTCATTTAAGGGGGAAAACCGGACGATTTCCGCGCCGCTTTCTTCCAGCATTTCCAGATTTTCGGGGTAATAAAAACAAAAGGCCTTGTCCCTGGCCACGGCAATACGGACCTTGGAAGTCGTATGGGGAAGCTTTGCAAACCGGACGGGCGCAATTTCAGGCAATATATTTAAAAGGGCGTCCAGGTCCATGGCGTTTTCCACCCAATCCGCAAGAATATTCATGCGTTGAGGCGTCAGTTCATGGTCCTCGGCAGTCACCAGGCCCAGATGCCTTTCGGGAATAGCGATATCCCCACTGCGAATCACACCCCCCAGACAGGGCATGCAAGCCGAAGATGAGAGGGCGTCTTTCAGGTATTTCAAATGGGTGGGGCTTCCCACCTGGTTGAACACCACACCGGCGAATTTCAGTTCCGGATCAAAATGTTCGAATCCCTGGACCAGGGCCGCCGCGCTCCGGGCCATGCTTCGGGCGTCCACCACCAGAATCACCGGAAGGTTAAGCCATTTGGCCATCTGGCCCGTGGACCCGGCTTCTGTCCTGCCGTCGTATCCGTCAAACAGGCCCATAACCCCTTCCACCATTGCGATATCCGAATCCGCGGCATGTCGATGGAAGATTTCCCGGTTCAACTCCCTGGAGAGCATCCATCCGTCCAGGTTGCGGCTTTGCCGGCCCGTGACCTGGGTGTGATGGCCTGGATCGATAAAATCCGGTCCCACCTTGAAAGGCGATACTGATAGCTTTCTGCGCCGCAAGGCTGCCATCAGCCCAAGGGTGATGGTGGTTTTTCCGCATCCGCTGTGGGTGCCTGCGATTACCAGTCCTTTCACGGTGTTCCCACCTTGCCAAAGGATTCAGGATAAAGGATTTTCCCGATGGTCCGCACACCTTCCAAAAGGTCCAAGGTGGGCCGGGACACCAGTTTTTCATCCACAATGAAAATCCGGCCTTCCTGCACGGCTTTGATGACGCCGAATCCGGGTTCATTGACGATCATAGACACTGTGGGCTGGTTCATGGTCCCTTTCTGGGAAAGAAATATGTCAATATCCCGGGCCTTAGACAAAATTCGTTCCTTGCCGTAAAAGGCGATGTTGGTACCCCTCACCGACGGGGCGTCCGCCGCGATATTGATGCCGCCGGCGTTTTCCAGGGCGAAAATGGCCATGGACCCTGGGGTGAAGGTTTTCATGCGGTCATGGATGGCCTCGAAATAAACCTTTTTTTTGTAAGACAAGCCGCTGGTTATTTTTTGGATACGGGTAATTTCATCCTTAAATTGACGAACCATTTTTCGGGCCTGGTCGGTCTTTCCCGTCAGTTGGCCCAGAATCATCCAATAATCAAACATCTCGTTCACGTCCGAGGGTTGGAAAGAGGCCACCGTAATCCCGGATCTTTCCAGACCTTTAATTAACTGGGGATATCCCTGATCGATCATGGGGCGCACCAGAACCAGATCAGGCCTGGCCGCCAGGAATTTTTCCATGCCGTCGTGATAGGAGAATATTGGCTTGCCTTCCCAGTCATCACCAGGGCATATGCCCAGAATTTCCTTGTTCAGACCAAGGGCCTTCAGGTTGTGGGTGTGTGCGCCATACAGGGAAATAATCCGCCCAAACGGGAGGTTAACCGGAATCATCCGGCCGGCCTGATCCTTGATAACGGCGGCCTCCCCGGCCATGGCAATTCCGTCAAACACTATGGATAAAAGAACCAATAATAGAATGGCGTAGACAACCCGTTTCATTATAAAAACACCACCTGCCGGCAATTGATTTCCTTGTCAAAATAGACTTTCGCCTCCACTTCAAAAACCTCACGAATGACGGCTTCGGTAAGAACCTCCGCCACCGGTCCGTGGGCGGCCACCCCGCCGTTTTTTAAAAATAAAAGCGTCTGGCAATACCTGGCTGCCAGATTGATATCCTGCATCACGGCAATGGCGGTGACGCGGAATTTGCTGACTTCTCCCGCCACCAGGCGCATCAGGAAAAGGGTATGCTTTATATCCAGACTGGAAGTGGCTTCGTCCAGAATGAGTACCTCGGCATTCTGGGCAAGGGCCCGGGCGAAAACCACCCGCTGCTGCTCTCCGCCGGATAGCTCCGTCACATAACGGTTGACGAAAGCTTTCACGCCGGCAGCAATCATTGCCCGTTCAACCAGGTCCAGATCGTCCCGGGATGGCCCTGAGAACCGGCCTAAATGGGGATACCGGCCCATCATCACCACCTGAAACACGGTAAAAGGAAAATTTACCCTGAAATCCTGGGGCACCAGAGCGGTCTTTCGTGCCATGTCCCGGCGGGAAAAATCGTTGAGACTTCGTCTTTCAAACAAAACGCAGCCCTGCCGGGGATGGAGATGTCCGGTCAGCAAATCGAGCAGGGTGGTTTTTCCGCTGCCGTTGGGACCCAACACCCCATGAAACAGGCCGGATTCAAGGCTAAGAGACATGTCCTGAAAAATCCGCTGATCCCCGTATGAAAATGATATGTTTCGCAAGGAATATCCCATGCTGCCGCGCCTGCCCCCGCCCCTAAAACTCAGCTTTGCGGGAAAAGCCCCGCTTGAATACATAGCAAAAGAATGGCCCGCCAATAAGGGCCGTCAACACGCCGATGGGCAGCTCGGTGGATAGAATCGCCCGGGTAAAGGTGTCGGCGCATAACAAAAGCACCGCCCCGGCCAGCAGGGAAACCGGCATGAGCCACTGGTTGTCCGCCCCCATGACGGAACGCATCATATGGGGCACCAGCAGGCCCACAAAGCCGATGATGCCGGACACGGAAACGCATATGGCGGCCACGAGTGAGGCCGACACCAGCAACATGACCCGTGCTCTTTTAACGTCTACCCCAAGGGAAGAAGCGGCCCGGTCTCCCAAGGCCATGAGGTTTAAATCCCGGCCAAAACACAAACAAACAAGGGTTCCTCCGCTCACAAAAACCAGGACCAGTGCGGCATCGGTCCAGGTTTTCGAAGCAAAACTGCCCATGAGCCAGAAAATAATTACCGAAACCCGTTCATCCGCCATGTATTTTAAAAAACTGATGCCCGCAGACAGTATGGAAGCGACGATAATTCCCGAAAGAATCAGGTTGTTGGAGGAATATCCCCCCACGGAACCGGATAAATACAAAACCACCGCCAAAGTGGCGATGGCACCGCCAAAGGCGAAAAGTCCCACACTCCATCCCTGGAAATGCGTCATATTGAGCAGAAACGCCACACAGGCCCCAAAAGCCGCGCCTGCGGAAATCCCCAGCGTGTAGGGATCGGCCAGGGGATTTTTTAGTATTCCCTGGAAAACAACCCCTGAAAGGGACAACCCCGCGCCAACAATGGCCGCCGTAAATACCCTGGGCAGGCGCACGTCCCAGACCACCGTTGACACCAGGGAATCGGCGGCTTCAAGGCCCATGAGTTTTTCCCAAATCACCCCAAGAACCTGCTGATAAGGAACGGGTAAATAACCCATGCCGGCGGACACGATCATCACGGCTGCCAGCAATACACCTAATATAGCCGTAATAAGGGCGGGGGATATTTTCGTGTCATGATTTACCGGCATGGGTTGCGTTATCTCATCTTGATATATTTACTGCCTATAAATGTCCGAAAGCCGTCTTGAGCTGTCCAATCCAAATAGCCGCGAATTCGTCATATTCGGCGGTTCCCTTGAGCACGGCCTGGCACTTAAACCCTTTTTTTTCAAGCCGGGATTTCCAGGAGTCGTCCTCGTCCCCGGCCATGTCGTTTTTGGCATGGTCTCCGGCAACCGACATGAAAGGAATCAGCCAGACCTTTTTGAAATTTCCTTTTCCCAGAAAAGCCATCACCTCATCCAGTCCGGGATATCCCTCCACCGTGCCCATGATGATATTGGGATCTTTAAGCTGGAGCTGCCAGTTTAAGGCCGAATAATAAATATTTGCCGGATGAGGGGTACCATGTCCCATGAGTACCACTGCCTCATTGGACTTGCGATCCTTTGGAAGGGTGGCCAGAATGGCGTCCACAGCGGTGCTTACCGTGTCCTGCGCGCCCAGCATGGGATAGCCCAGAATCAGGCGTTCAAACCCGTCGGGCATGCCTTTGAATCCCTGAACAGTCTGAACCAGGGCCTGATATTCCTCGCCGGGAATCGTATGAAGGGACTGGACCGCAACGTGGGTAAATCCTTCGTCCATCATTTTTGCCAGGGCCTGGGCCGGAGACAGGATGACCTCCCCCTGTTTCGCCAGTTTGTGGCGGATAATATGGGAAGTGTATGCCCATGCAATGGGCACATCGGGAAAGGCCTGGGCCACTTTTTTTTCTATGTTGACAAAGGACACCTTGGCGGATGCCTCGCTGGTGCCGAAACCCACCAGCAATATGCCTTTCTTGACCGGCTTGGCGTCGCCATGCCCGGCATGGGCGGTAACAGCACACAACACAAAGGCTAACATAACAATTACGGACAACATTTTTTTCATGACGATCCTCCTCTTCTGATTGGTTAACAGTGAGCGTTCCCAAAAAAGACAATCTTTTCCGGGCGACACGCCACTCAAAATATTTTTGACAGGAACAAGCCCCATTGCCCGCGCCTGTCTCCCTTATGCCAGGGAAGCAGTCCCGCTTTTGCCGGCCCAAAAACAAAAAGCCCTTCAGTCAAAAATGACTGAAGGGCTGCACCCAGTTTATAGGCCCTTTTATTTTATAATGATCCGCGTTCGTGTTCCTTCACGCAGACGCAGCATACGGTTAAAGCAGGTCTTCTGGCTCTCGGATTATCCAAAACCCGCGCCTTCCCATTCGTCTTTAACGAACAGTGGCATTTTGCTGGTTTTGTCCCCGATTACAGCGGCGGGACCGCTCCCGGTTTCAACGGGATTCCCTGTTAGGCCTTATCGGCACCTTAACTGTCAACG
>PCSG01000134.1:0-174 GCA_002772195.1 Desulfobacterales bacterium CG23_combo_of_CG06-09_8_20_14_all_51_8
TGGCCTATGTGACCCGGAAGAATGCGGAAAAAGATCTGTATTACCGAAAAAAAACCGCTGAAGCGGACCTTTTGGTCAAGCTGGCGGATGCGGAAAAAACCCGTCTGAAAAATGAGGCCTTAAAGGGAAAGGGAGCCGAACGCATGGTGGGGCTCAAAATGGCGGATGTCTATC
>PCSG01000134.1:226-656 GCA_002772195.1 Desulfobacterales bacterium CG23_combo_of_CG06-09_8_20_14_all_51_8
GCTGGATCTGGACAATGCCCTTGATCTTTTTGACGTGCGTCCGGGAGGTGTGAAATGAACGTTCTGTTTAATGTGATTGCCGCCATGGTTGTTTGCCTGTCCCTTCAGGGCTGTATTTTCCATTCCACAGGTGAAACTGAAGTCGGGGTCCGGACAAGAAAACTGACCCTGTTCGGGGAAAAAGGGGTTGAGCAGCGGGTTTATGCGCCGGGTTCCACCTATATTTTCCTGCCGGTGATCAATGACTGGCATACATTCGACATCAAGCTCCAGAATCTGGAATTTACAAAAAATATCAATAAAGGGGACCGGGGCGCTCAGGAAGATCTGCTGCTGAAAACCATTGACGGTAATGACATCAGCCTGGATGTGATCATTGTCTACCGCATCGATCCGGAAAAGGCCTATTTGATTCTGCAGAATGTGGCCC
>PCSG01000134.1:665-5587 GCA_002772195.1 Desulfobacterales bacterium CG23_combo_of_CG06-09_8_20_14_all_51_8
AGGAGCTCCGGGATAAAATCGTCCGGACCATCGCCCGGAGCAAGCCCCGGGATATTTTCGGCGAACTGAAAACCGAAGAATTCTATGTGTCAGAAAACCGGGAGGCCCAGGCAGTCAAAGCCGAGGCGATCCTTCAGAAAATGTTTGATCCCATGGGCATCATTATTGAAAAAGTCCTGACCAAGGATTACCGGTTCAATCCCAACTACCAGCAGGCCATTGAAGATAAGAAGGTGGCGGATCAGCGAGTGGAAAAGAACAAATCCGCCCAGCATGCCGTGGAAGAAGAATATAAGCGCAAACTGGAAGAAGCCAAAGGCGAGGTCAACAAGCTGGTTGCCGATGTTGATGGAGAGTACCTGAAAGCCAAGATCCAGGTGGATGCCTATTATGAGAAGCAGGAATTGCTTGCCCAGGCCATCAAGGTGGAGGGCATCGCGGAAGCCAAGGGGATCATGGAGATGAACAACGCCATGGCCAGCGAGGGCGGAGAGGCCCTGGTCAAGCTGCGGATCGCCGAAGCCCTCCAGGGCAAAAAAATCGTCGTGCTGCCCGTGTCCGAAGGGGGTATGAACCTGAAGACAACGGACATCAATGCGCTCTTAAACACCATGGGCATCAAAAGCCTGAGCGGAAAATAACATCGGAAACAGGAGGAATCCAAAATGAAGGTCACCGCATTTAACGGCAGCGCCCGAAAAGACGGCAATACGGCCATTATGCTCGAGGTCGCGCTGGCAGAATTAAACAAGCAGGGGATTGAGACCGAATTGTACCAGCTCGCGGGAAAGCAGATCCACGGCTGCATCGCCTGCTACAAATGCATGGAAAACAAGGACCGCCGCTGTTCCGTGAAAAAAGATGTGGCCAATGAATGCATTGAAAAGATGCTGGCATCCGACGGCATCCTTCTGGGATCGCCCACGTATTTCGCGGACATCACTACGGAGATGAAGGCCCTCGTCGACCGGGCCGGACTGGTGGCCCGGGCCAACGGGAATATGTTCAAACGCAAAGTCGGGGCCGCTGTGGTGACGGCCCGGCGCGGGGGCTGTGTCCACGCCTTTGATTCCATGAATCATTTTTTCCTCATCGGCGAGATGATCATTCCGGGGTCCAATTACTGGAACATGGGGTTCGGCCTTGCGCCCGGGGACGTGAAAAAAGATACGGAAGCCATGGCCACCATGAAGATTCTGGGGGAGAACATGGGCTGGCTGCTTCATCAGCTCAACCGGTAGGCGGTCTTGACGGTTTCAAATTCACGAAAAATCGAACTTCTGGCCCCGGCTGGCACGACGGCCATCGGCATGGCCGCTGTTAATTGCGGGGCCGACGCGGTCTACATCGGGGCAGGGCGTTTCGGGGCCAGGGAAAAAGCCGGTAACAGCGTCGCCGATATCGCCCGAATGTGCGACTACGCCCATAAATTCTGGGCCCGGGTGTATGTGACGTTAAACACGATTCTGACCGATGCGGAACTGCCGCTGGCGCTTCGGCTGATTAAAGACCTCCACGCTGCCGGCATCGACGGGCTCATCATCCAGGATGTCGGGCTGCTCGAATTGGATCTGCCCGATATTCCGCTCATTGCCAGCACCCAGATGCACAATCACATCCCGGAACAGGTGGCGTTTCTGGAGTGCGTGGGATTTCAGCGGGCGATTCTGGCCCGGGAGCTTTCCCTGGATCAGATCGCGGAAATCCGTCGCCGGACCACCATCGAACTGGAATGCTTTGTTCATGGCGCGCTTTGCGTGGGCTACAGCGGGCAGTGCTATTTAAGCTATGCTGTCGGCGGACGGAGCGCGAACCGGGGAGCCTGCGCCCAGCCCTGCCGCAGGCAATATTCCCTGTCGGATGGCCGGGGAAAAGTTCTGGCGGCAGACGCCTACCTGCTTTGTCTCAAGGATTTGAACCTTTCCGATCATCTGGAAGATCTCTTGGATGCCGGAGTTTCGTCTTTTAAAATCGAAGGCCGTCTCAAGGACCAAGCCTATGTGGTGAACACCGTGGGCCATTTTCGCCGTCGGCTGGATGCGATTCTGGAGGGACGGAGCCTTGACAAAACCTCTTCCGGGACCGTCCGGATGGATTTTGCGCCGGACCCGGCCCGCACGTTTAACCGGGGGGTTACCGATTATTTTATAAGCGGCCGACAGCGGGGCGTGGCTTCTTTAAGAACGCCGAAATCCATGGGTGCGCGAATGGGGACCGTGGCCCGGACGGGCAAGGATTTTGTTATCATGGGAAAAGGGATTTTCGCGGATTTCCGGGCCGGCGACGGCATTTGTTTTTTTGACGGCAAGGGCTGCCTCACCGGCACCCCGATCAACCGGGTGGACGGGGACCGTATTTTCCCGGACAAAATGGAGCATATCGCCGTCGGCCTCACCATTTACAGAAACCATGACCACGGGTTTATCAAACAACTGGAAAACACCCGAACTGCAAGGAAAATCAGCATCAGGCTGACGTTTTCAGAAACTCCGGACGGGTTTTTGCTTCTGGCCGAAGATGCGGACGCGAATCAGGCCCGGCAGGATCTTTCCATGGAAAAAATTCCAGCGGAAAAGCCGGAAATGGCCGTAAAAACCATTGAAAAGCAGCTATCCAGACTCGGAGACGCCGATTTTATCTGCGCTGACCTGCGCATTGAAACCGAAAAAGTTTATTTTATTCCAGCCCGCGAGTTGAATGAACTGCGCCGGGGCGTCATTGAGCGCCTGGCTGCAGAACGCTTGCAAAACCGCCCGAAACCGTCCGGGAAAATCGAAAGGAACGCCAGTCCTTTTCCGGAAACCCACCTGACTTATCGGGCCAATGTTTTGAACCAAAAGGCTGTAGATTTTTACCGCCGCCACGGGGTGACAGCCATTGAACCGGCCTTGGAAGCCGGCCGTGAAACAGGTCCGGCCCGGCAGGATTTTTCCGGAAAAGCCGTTATGATTTCTAAATACTGCATTCTTTATGAGTTGGGCATGTGCCGGAAAAGTTCCAAAAACAAGGATATTAGCGACCCCCTGATCCTGACGGATGCGGCTGGCGGCACATTTATCGTCAAAACCAATTGCGATAGCTGCGAGATGGAAATTTATCAGTGAATCCTTCCGATCATGGGATCGTGGCCCATCCGGCAGAGGCAGTCCCTCAGCTTAAGATATGGACGGGGTCGCCGCAGGCGATGGGGCCGCCCTCAAGGACCCGTGCGAAAATTCCTTCCTTGGGCATGATGCAGTCCCCGGCCATGTGATAGATGGCGCTCTTTTTATGGCAGGTCTTACCGGATCTGGGTGATCTCCACCACAGCGGATCGGCCCAGTTGCAGCCGGGCGCCGATGGGAACGATTTTCATTTGGCTTCTCCCGTGGGTTTGTCCGGTTGCGGGAAAAGAGCGCCGCCGTCATGGTCGTTTTTTTCGATCTGAAAAATGCCATAGGTGGCCAGCAGGTTGGGCGCGATCCGAATAACGGTTCCCGAGTGGATGGTGCGGCCCGACGCCGTGGCCATCTCCTTTACAATGTGCATACCCACCTGTCTGATGAATATGCGAAAGTCCCGAATGCTCAGCACGCGAATGTTTGGGGTGTCGTACCACTGGTAGGGAAGCTGCTCGGTGATCGGCGCCCGACCGGTGAACAGAAGCTGTGTTCGTATTTTCCAGTGGCCGAAGTTGGGAAAGCTGACAATGGCCTTTCTGCCGATCCGCAGCATGGCGTTGATTAGCCGGGCCGGGTCATACACCTGCTGGAGGGTCTGGCTAAGAATTACATAGTCAAAAGCGTTGTCCGGGTAGTCCTCCACCTCTTGGTTGATATCGCCTTGGAGCACGCAGAGTCCTTTTCCGATGCACCTCGCCACCCTGGACTCCACGATCTCGATACCCGTCTCCCGAACCTGTTTTTGCGTTTTGAGAAAATGGAGCAGGTCTCCTTCTCCGCAGCCCAGGCCCAGAACCCGCGTACCCGGCTCGATCCAAGAGGCGATGAGGGCCAGGTCAAACCGCATGCTATTTATGGTGTCGTCCGGTGAATACACTTTCCAGAAATCCTTTGATCATCGCGCTCAGGCGCGGGTTGGGAATCAGAAACGCATCGTGGCCGCAGTCGGCCTCTATCTCACAGAAGCTCACGTCCAGCCCGTTTTTTTTCATGGCCGTGACCATGGCCTTGGACTGGTAGGTGGGATAGAGCCAGTCCGATGTAAAGGAGACCACCAGAAACCGTGCCCGGGTTCCGGCAAACGCCTCCACTGCCGATCCGTTGCCGTACTGGGCCTCCAGGTCGAAGTAGTCGGCGGCCTTGGTGATGTAAAGAAAGGTGTTGGCGTCAAACCGCTCCACAAATTTGGCTCCCTGATGACGCAGGTAGCTCTCCACCTGGAAATCGGCGCCCAGATCGAAGGAGACCGCCGTCTTGTCCTGAAGCCGCCGGCCGAACTTCTGTCGCATGGCCTCGTCGGAAAGGTAGGTGATATGCCCGATCATGCGGGCCACGGCAAGGCCCATGTCCGGTTTGCGGCCCCCATAATAGCCTCCGTTGTTCCAGTTGGGGTCGGTCATGATGGCCTGCCGGGCCACCTCGTTAAAGGCGATGGCCAGGGCCGAATGGCGGGTGGTGGTGGCCAGGGGAATGGCCGAGATCGCCATTTCCGGGTAGCGAACGCACCACTCCAGCACCTGCATGCCACCCATGGAGCCGCCCATCACCGAAAGCAGCTGTTCGATGCCCAGGTGGTCGGTCAGGGCCTTCTGGGCCTTGACCATGTCGCCGATGGTAATGCCCGGAAAGGTCACGCCGTAAGGCTTTTCCGTTTCTGGATGGATCGATGACGGTCCGGTGGAGCCCATGCAGCCGCCAAGGACATTGGAACAGATCACAAAGTACTTGTCGGTGTCGATACCCTTGCCCGGTCCGATCATG
>PCSG01000134.1:5625-10175 GCA_002772195.1 Desulfobacterales bacterium CG23_combo_of_CG06-09_8_20_14_all_51_8
CGCCGCAGGTTTCATAAGCAAGGGTGATCGGACCCAGTCTGGCGCCGCTTTCCAGCATCATCTCATTGGGCGGCGCGGCAAAAGTGAAAAATTTTTTTTCCACAAGGCCGACCGAAATACGGTTCCTGTCGTGTTCGATGTATTCGCTCATTTTGTCAATTTCTTAGCCGTCACGCGCCGGAAAAGGCCTGGTCCAGGTCCGCCAGAATATCGTCAATATGCTCGATGCCGATGGACAGGCGGATGAGGTCCGGCGTCAGGCCCCCGGCCCGCTGCTGCGCTTCGGAAAGCTGGGAATGGGAGGTGCTGGACGGATGCAGCACCAGGCTTTTGGCATCCCCCACATTGGCCAGGTGGGAAAACAGGTTGAGGCTGTCCACGAACCTGCCGCCCGCGGCTGATCCGCCTTTGATGCCGAACACCACCATGCCGCCGAACCCTTTTTTGAGGTATCTGCTGGCGATGGGATGGGCGGGATCATTTTCAAGGCCCGGATATCTCACCCATGCCACATGGGGATTTGATGATAAATATTTTGCCACGGCCATGGCATTTTCACAATGCCGCTCCATGCGCAGCGGCAGCGTTTCAAGTCCTTGCAGAAACATCCAGGCATTGTCCGGAGAAATACACGCGCCTAGATTCCGGAGCGGCACCAGACGCATCCGCAGGATAAAGGCAATGGGGTTTAAATCCCCCAGGTCATGGGCATATCGCAAATCGTGATAACCGGCGTCAGGTTCATTGAATAATGTGAATTTGGGGTCTTTCCAGTCGAATTTTCCGGCATCGATCACAATGCCGCCGATGGCGGTGCCATGTCCGCCCATCCATTTGGTCAGAGAGTTGACCACAATATCGGCGCCATAATGAATGCTTTTCAATAAATAAGGAGTCGTAAACGTGGCATCCACGATGAGCGGGAGATGGTGCTTTTTTGCGATGGCGGAGACGGCTTCAATGTCTGTAAATTGAAGGGAGGGATTGCCGATGGTTTCAATGAAAATCCCCCGGGTCTTTGCCGTCACGGCCTTGTCAAAATTACTGGCAGCCCCGGGATCCACAAATCTCACATGAATGCCGAACTGGGGCAGAATGCTGTTAAACATCGTATAGGTGCCGCCGTAAAGGTTGTTGGCGGAGACGATTTCGTCTCCGGCGGCGCAGAGGTTAATAATGGCATAATATATCGCAGCGGTTCCCGATGCCAGGGCCAGGGCGGCGGCGCCGTTTTCAAGAGCCGCCACGCGCTGCTCCAGAACATCCTGGGTCGGGTTCATTATCCGGGTGTAGATATTGCCGGGTTCTTTAAGGGCAAAGAGATCAGCGGCATGTTGGGTGCTTTTGAACACATAGGATGAGGTTCTGTGAACCGGCACACCCCTGGATGTCGTTACGGGATCAGGCTGCTGGCCGGCATGCAGGCAAAGGGTTTCAAATTGAAACGTCTGACTCATGAGCATCTCCTTTTTTTTAAATTCGGCATCATCGGCATTAGCGGCGGTTAATATGGCGGCAATTGCCGGACTACCGCATTGTGATCCTGTCCCCCGGGCGTATCGTCCCGCCTGCCAGCACCCGGACAAAAATTCCTTCTCTCGGCATGACGCAGTCTCCCACCTGTTGATAGATGGCGCAATGGTGGTGACAGGTTTTTCCGATCTGGGTCACCTCGACCAAGGCAGTATCACCCATCCGGAAACGGGCGCCAACCGGCAGCAGCCACAAGCAGATGCCTTCGGTGGTGATGTTTTCAGCAAAATCGCCGGCCGCCACATCCAATCCCCTGGCCTGAATTTTCTGAATACTCTCCATGCCCAGCAGACTGACCTGACGATGCCAGTCACCGGCATGCGCATCATTTTCTATCCCATGAGCCACCAGCAGATTCGCCGCATCCACATTCCATTTTTTGACGCCTTTCCGGTCGCTGATGGATACCGCCACGACCCGCCCGGCATTTTCCGTTTCTATGGTCATAACGCGCTCTTTTCTATATGCCTTTTCCAAAAGGACAATGGGGATAGCTGCATTCAGGGCAGTCTTTGCAAAGGCCGCCATGGCCCAAAAACGCCAGCTCCTTTTTCCGGATTTTTTCTCCGGCCAGAATCCTGGGCAGCACCAGGTCGAGAACGGTGATCCGATGGTGCAGTCCGCAGCCGGGCACCCCCAAAAGCGGGATGTCTCCGATATAGGCCGTCATGAACATGGCCCCCGGAAGGGCCGCCGCCCCGTAATATTCTTCCCTGGCCCCGGCCATGCGGACCGCTTTCCGGGTCACGTCATCCGGGTCCACGCTCATGCCGCCGCTCAACAGGAGCAGGTCGCAGCCGCTGTCAAGCTGCTTGCGAATGGCATCGGCAATCATATTTTCATCGTCGGGCGTGAAAATGGTTTCGACGACCTCGGAACCCAGACCGGCAACCTTGGCGCTGAGAATTGGCGCAAATTTATCCTGTATCAGCCCCTGAAATACCTCACTGCCGGTGATAATGAGTCCCGCCCTGGCCTTTCGCAGGGCCGCAACGCTCACAACGCCGCTTTGCCGGTTCCTTTGAAAAGTGGAAGCTCGAAGAGAAAATCAAGGGTGGCCAGCATGAACGCGCCGGCCGCCGTGCCGACAAAAAACAGATACATCGCAACCCATAACCCCCATGGGACATAAGAGCCGTAAGCCGCATTGATATGACCGTGCGCGAAGCGGTCGTAGAAGCCGAATAACCCCACGAACAGGGCAAGACAGCCGAAAACATAAAAAATGCGTTTGAGTGTCATGGCTTTCTCCTGATATGATTGTTAGTAACGCTGAAATTAAAATTTATAATTTAAATCAAAATGATAGGTTCTGGCGTCCTGGTTGAGGTCCCGCTCCACGGCTTCATAGAAGAAAGCGGCTGCATCCACGGAGCAATGTTTGGTCAGGGCATACCCAAGGTTGACTTTAAAGCCTTGCACATCTGTTGAGTCCAATGATCCGCCGAAATCGGCGTCTTTCATGTCCCGCTGCACTGAATCGGCGCCGATCTGCGCGTATGCGACCCCGAATTTGACTTTATCGATTTTGGTGTCCACGCCCAGAACCCAGCCCAGATTTTCTTCTTCCGGATCGAGATTGCCGCCAAGAACGCTCTGGCCGGGGTTGCCTTCCGCGCCCATATTGTAAAAAATCTGGGTATAGGGGGTAATTTTGGCCATATCGGTTTTAATATCACCATTGGCGTAGAAATCAATAATTTGGTATGTGTAGTCCGGGTCCAGACCGAGTGCTGCAAAGTCAATATATTCATCCACCTGATGGTAATTGTAAAACGCCAGGGCAGCGGCGGCAATATCCGTTTTTGCCCCGATCTGGACGGCTTCCATTTGCGCAATATCCTTATCCGCATATCTCACCTGGTACCAGCCGGCGGTGACAAAAGCGGGTTTAAGGTCAGCCGTCGCGGTGAATCCCGCCGGACGCATATCACTGTCCCAGAGCGCCCAGGTGGTTTTATAGGGATTTTCCTGCTGACCGGCCAGGAAGGAGAAACTGTCCATCGTGTGTTTCGCATAGGCATAATCCAGCCGGATATCGCCGGTTTCAAATATCTTGTCGTTGGAATAAGTGGCGTTGGTGGAAGTGCCGTCAAGTCCACCGGTGGCAAGTCCCGCCGCGATTTTCCAGTTTTCATCCGGGTTGTCCCATTTCATGCCCATCAAAAATCGGGTGCGCAGCCGGTCCACCGCATCTTCATTCGGCGTATCGGCTTCAGCGTGTTCATAGCGGATGCGAAGGCTGCCGTTGATGTCGAGTCCCTTTAAAAAATCACTGGCATTCACCGGCGCGGGCGGCGCATCCGTTTCTGTCGCTGCCACCGCAGAAATCGGCAGACATAAAAACAGGCTCAGCAAAAAAATCATGGGGGTTAAAACGATTTTTACCTTTTGTTTCATTTTTTCTCCTTCTTTTATTTAAATGATCAGATTAGATGCCCATCCCTTTTTAAAAGCTTCTGTAATCTTGACCGAAAACAATCAATCAATAATGACAAACCCGTAAAAAGTCGAAAACAGTCACTTTTCGTCATTCCCGCGCAGGCGGGAATCCGTGCGCCTGGGAGCAGGCGCGATCTGAGAGGTGAAAGTCCTCTTCCGGGGGATGCTCGTCCCCGGTAGCTGAAAGTAACTGCGTCGCCAGGAGGCGGGGTGGAGAGCAACTGGAAGCGAACATGCAGTCCGTAGGATGACGAACGCGATTCGGCCGCACGATAGCGACGATCCTTCGGATTCAGGGAGAAGTCCAGACCTGGGGAAAGGCCGGGGAGAACTGTCGTGGCCGTCCCGGGAAGCCTGTCACGCTGAGCGAGCAGCAGAAAAGCGATGACAGGGCGCGTCAGGTGTTTGGCGACGGAATGCATGGAAGGTCGCGTGATGTGAACCAGGGAGACCTGTCCGGTGCAGGGTTGTGACCGGGCAGGAGTCAGAGCATCCATAGTAGCGAGGAAGCGGAGTAATGTCCGTGGAGCCAAGGGATGTAGGAAGGTGGATACGAATGGCCGTAACGGACGAAA
>PCSG01000249.1:0-4204 GCA_002772195.1 Desulfobacterales bacterium CG23_combo_of_CG06-09_8_20_14_all_51_8
AAACTGCTTTCCCAGAGCGTCTGGATTGTGGCGATTTTTCTGGTCACCGCGACAGGCCTCCATCTTTTTTTTAAAAAACCCTGACGGGCAAGGCCATGGAAGCCACCGCCATCAGTAAACGGGCGGCCTGGATTGTCGGGATCCCTTCAAAATTCATGGTCATGCTGGCGTTTGGCCTGAGTACCGCCATGGGCGGGCTTGCGGGCGTCATCATCGCTCCCATCACCATGTCCAGCTATGACATGGGAACGATGCTGGGTTTAAAAGGGTTCTGCGCCGCCATGCTCGGGGGCCTGGGCAGTCTCTGGGGGGCCCTGATCGGTGGATTTCTCCTGGGCATCTTAGAAGCTTTAGGGGTCGGATTCGTCTCGTCCGGATTAAAGGATGCCGCAGCGTTTCTGCTCCTTTTATTAATACTTTATGTAAGACCCGGCGGCATTATCAGCGCCGCGAATATCAGCCGATTTTGAGTCAGGCTGAAGAGAAACGAATTTAATTGAAGTTGATACCCTCATGAACCCCAACCTGATGTCTCACCAGAGCATTTCATGATAAACAGGCATCTGACCCGGGACAGACTCCTGCTGGCGGCCTTTGCACTGCTGATCCTTTGCACAGGGATTTTTGTCGAAAATTATTACTACCTTCAAATGCTTACCTTTATCGGCATCAACACGCTCCTGGCCCTGGGGCTCAACATGCTGATGGGATATGCCGGACAGATCTCCCTCGGACATGCCGCTTTTTACGGGATCGGCGCTTATGGGACAGCCATCATGACCGTTCACTGGCATCTGTCTCCCTGGATCGCCCTGCCTGGGACGATCCTCACCGCGATGCTCGTCGCCTACATTGTCGGCATCCCCACCCTCAAATTGTCCGGATATTATCTGGGAATGGGAACCCTGGGATTCGGCATGATCGTCAACATTATTTTCCGGGAATGGAGCAGTGTCACCGGGGGCGCTTCCGGCTTTGTCGGCATTCCGACCCTGGAACTGGGACCGGTTTCTTTCGCATCCGGCCGGAGTTATTTTTTTCTGGTCTGGGGATTTGTTATCTTAAGCTTTATCATCTGCCATCGCATCATCGATTCCCGAATCGGGCGGGCCCTGCGCGCCATCCATGACGGTGAAAAAGCAGCCGCAGCCGTGGGGGTGGACACCGCAAAACTCAAGCTCCAGGTTTTTGTCCTCAGCGCGGCCTTCGCTGCCCTGGCGGGATTTTTATATGCCCACATGGTTTTTTTCATCAGTCCGGAAACGTTCAGTTTTATCAGTTCCATCCGGATGGTCACCATGGTGGTCATCGGCGGCATGGCCAGCATCTGGGGGTCCTTGCTCGGGGCATCCTTGCTGACTCTTCTGCCGGAATGGCTTCAGGCATTTTCCGAATTTGAAATGGTGGTATATGGCCTGATTCTCATGATCGTCATGATTTTTCTCCCCCGCGGCCTGACCCGGGGACTTCTGGACATTTATGAACGGGCCTTGAAAAAATGACGCAACATCCTCCCCTGCTCCGCATTGAAAACGTATATAAGGCCTTTGGCGGTGTCCAGGCTTTAAACGACATCACGTTTTCGCTGTCTTCGGGATCCATCACCGGCCTGATCGGTCCCAACGGCGCGGGCAAGACAACCCTATTCAACCTGATTTCCGGAGTCTTCCCGGCGGACAAAGGACGCATCGTATTTGACGGCGCGGACATCCGAAACAAAAAATCCCATCTGCTGGTGGGACTTGGCATTGCCAGAACCTTTCAAAACGTGGAACTTTTTGAAACCATGACCGTGCTGGAAAACATCCTGGTGGGGCAGTACACCCGGACCCGGTGCGGCATGTGGGGGAGCATCCTGCGGTTTCCCTGGATCTCCGCCGAAGAAAAAAATTCCCATCGCATTGCATCGGAGATCCTTGATTTTGTCGGCCTGAGCCAATACGCCGATCACACCAGCAGCGACCTGCCCTTTGGATGGCAGCGCCTTCTGGAAATCGCCCGGGCCCTGGCCTCCGGCCCGAAACTCCTGCTTCTGGACGAACCGGCGGCCGGCTTAAACATTGTGGAAACCCTGAAACTCGGGGACCTGATCCGGAAAATCCGCGACCAGGACATCACCGTTCTTCTGGTGGAACATGATATGAGCCTGACCATGGAAATTTCAGACCAGATTGTGGTCCTGGATCAGGGAAAAAAATCGCCGAAGGCTCCCCCCGGACCATCCAGGAAGATGAAGCGGTGATCGCGGCTTATTTGGGGAAAGCGGGAAAGAAGGCTGAAGGTTGAAGGCTGAAGGCTGAAAACAATATGCTGCGTATCAGAAACCTGAAATGTTATTACGGCCGGATCATGGCTGTCAAAGGCGTCAGCATTTCAGTAAAAAAAAGCCAGATCATCACCTTAATCGGCGCAAACGGTTCCGGCAAAAGCACCCTTCTGGAGGCCATCTGCGGACTGTTGCCCGGATGGGAAGGCGAAATCTTTTTTGAAGACACCCCCCTCAAAGGCCTGGACCCGCCGGCGGTGGTCCGGTGCGGCATCAGTCTGGTGCCCGAAGGCCGGCTGATTTTCCCGCCGTTAAGCGTTCTGGATAATCTAAAGCTCGGGGCCTACACCCTGTATCGTAAGCACAAACATGCCGAGGTAAAACAGACCTTGGAAAAAATGCTCGATCTGTTTCCGATTTTAAGGGAGCGCGCCCGGCAGCCGGCCGGAACCCTTTCCGGCGGTGAACAGCAGATGCTGGCCATCGGCCGGGCCCTCATGTCGCATCCCCGGCTGCTCCTTCTGGACGAACCCTCCATGGGACTGGCGCCCATGATGGTGGAAAAAATTTTCCAGGTTCTGGAAAATTTACGAAACGACGGGATTACCATTTTGCTGGTGGAACAAAACGCTCTGGCCGCCCTCCAGATCGCAGACTTCGGCTATGTTTTTGAGACCGGATCTGTCGTTCTCCAAGGGCCTGCATCCGAACTCATGGCGGATCAGGAGGTCAAACGCGCCTACCTTGGCAAAGATTACGGAGAATTTTATGAAAACAAATGACGATTTTGCGGCCATGCGCCCCGAGGAGCAGAATCAGCTCCAGATTGAGCGCCTTCAAAGCACGTTAAACCGGGCCTACCGCAATGTCCCTTTCCACAAACAGCGATTCAAGGAAATGGGAATTGATCTGTCCGACATAAAGTCCCTCTCTGATATCGCCCGACTGCCTTTTATGGATCGCCAGCACATCAGCGAAAACTATCCCTACAATCTATTCGCGGTGCCCCTCCGGGACATTGTCCGCATCCATACGGCTCCCGGAATTACCCACAAACCCACTGTCAGCGGATACACTAGCCAAGACCTTTTAACCTGGCAGTCCATTCTGGCAAGGGCACTGAAGGCAGCCGGGGTGACGTGCCATGATATTCTGCAGATCGACCTGACCTCGGGACTGGCCAACTGGGGCCGGGATTACAAGTCCGGAGCCGAGGCCATTGAAGCCAGCGTGATTCCCCACACCCCCATGTCCATTGAAAAAAAACTGATGGTGCTGCGGGACTACAAAACCTCAGCCCTCGTCACCACGTTGTCTTCCGTCCGGCAGCTTGCGGCTTATGTCCGAAAAAACGACATCCACATGAATTTATTTGAATTAAACCGAGTGATTCTGGCCGGGGAAGCCATCCCTGAGGCCGACCGGCGCTCCTTGGAAAACGATCTGCATGTGCAGGTCCGGGCCCATTTCGGTCTCAGTGAAGTGCCGGGGCCGGCCATCGGATTTGAATGCGAGGTTTGCCAGGGGTTTCACATCCACGAAGATCACTTTCTGGCCGAAATCATTGATCCGGCTACCGGCAGGGTCCTGCCGGAAGGAGAGTCCGGCGAACTGGCGCTGACCACTCTGACCACCCGGGCTTTCCCGCTGATCCGATTTAAAACAGGGGATCAGGCGGAACTCATCAAAACCCCCTGCGCCTGCGGCAGAAGTCTCCGCCGAATGACGTGGCAGGGCCTTCGCACCGACGATCTGCTGAATATCGACGGAATCAAAGTCCACAAAAAACAGATTCAGCGTTCCATCCAGACACTGCTGGATCTGCCCACGGATGCGTCCGGATTCTACATTCGGGAACGGGATGAAAAAAAATATATTGAAATATGGATACCGGTGAATGACGCGATCTTTTCAGATGAAATCAAGGAGCTGGAAGCC
>PCSG01000249.1:4256-4628 GCA_002772195.1 Desulfobacterales bacterium CG23_combo_of_CG06-09_8_20_14_all_51_8
AGGGATCAATTGCCGCCAGAATCGGGGGTTACTCTACGATTTCAAAAGACTCGATGACAACTTCCATTTTTTCCGGCAGTTCCGGCGGACTCTGACCGGATGTCAACAGCATATCGGCAACGCGCATAAAACTGAATTCCGCTTCCCCGCCCGCCGGCAGAAAGTTAATCACGGCCTTTTGTTCTGGTAATTTTTCAGCATCCGACGACACGAACCATTTGCCGGGAATCCATTCTTCACCGCAGGACCGGCAGTAACCGGTGACCACCACGTTTTTAACATCCACCTCTCCCACATTGCGGATCTTTCCCCGGGCATCTATTCTGAAAGTATTTTCTTTGTCCTCCTGCATCGTAAATTCCTGCTCTGCAA
>PCSG01000249.1:4637-6565 GCA_002772195.1 Desulfobacterales bacterium CG23_combo_of_CG06-09_8_20_14_all_51_8
TTCCCTGCTTCTTTTTTTCACATGAAACCAGACAGATACCGATGACCACAGACAAGGCCAGAATACTCAACTGCCGGCAAAAATTCATTGAACACCCCCTTTGTCAACCGTTCACCCGCCAATGGTTTCAAACGACTCCACCACCACTTCCAGTTTTTCCGGCAGGCCTTCCGGAGCCTGACCGCTCTGACTGAAATAAAATGCGACTTCCCTGAAACTGAATTCCGTTTCATTCCCCGCAGCCAAAAAGCTGATCACATCCTTCTGCCCGGCGGTTTTTTTCACATCATTGATAAACCAGATCCCGGCTACGAGCACTTCTCCACAGGACCGGCAGTATCCGGTAACCACTACTTTTTTGACATCCACGTCACCGACATTGCGGATTTTCCCCTTGGCGTCAATCACCCAGTTAAATTCCCCGTCCTGGCGGATGGAAAACGACTGGTCCGATACAATCACCTTTCCTTGTTTTTTCTCCGCGCAGGAAACCAAACAAATGCCGGCCGCCAAGACAAATGTGATGAAGCCAATCAAAAAATTACGAGAAATCATGAGGATGGCCCTCCTTTCTGAAAACATTTTGCCCATGGTTATATCTATTCAACATTTTTAAAAATAATAACAGAAACAACTTAAAAAAACAAACCGCAAATTAATCTAGTTTCCCGTGCCTGGTTTCACCTCATTCCACCGTCTCAAAGGATTCAATGATAACCTCGAGTTTTTCAGGGAATTCCAACGGCTTCTCTCCCTGTTTCGTGTAATAATAAGCAATGTCCTTGAAAGTGAATCCTTCTTCCGCGCCTGCCGCCAGATAGCCGATCATATCTTTCTGTTCGTGGGTCTTGACCTCTTGGGTCGCGAACCACTTCCCGCTGATCATGGTCTCATCACACGACCTGCAATGCCCGGTTAAAACAATATTTTTTAAATCAACCGAACCAATATTCTTTACCTTCCCCTTTGCATTCAACGAAAACGTATAGGTTCCATCATGTTCCAATAAAAATTCCGTTTCACTCACAATGGCTTTGCCCTCTTTTTTTTCACCGCATGCCCCAAAAAACAAACAAATCATCAGGGCAAACAGAATTCCACTTAAGCGCTGATGGTTTTCCATGGAAGACTCCTTTCGCTTGATGGTTGCAAAAAAATGATCAAAAATCAGTTCACCGATTCAAAAGATTCCACCACCACTTCCATTTTTTCAGGAATGGCGGCGGGTTCTTCAGGAACCATATTATAGATAAACGCAACGCCCTTGAAACTGAATTCCTCTTCGGCGTTTACCGGCAGATAATTGATGGTATCTTTCTGGTCCGGTGTTTTTTCGATGTCGGATACAAACCAGTTGCCGGGATTGATCAACTCTCCGCAGGACCGGCAGTACCCGGTGACCACCACATTCTTCACATCCGCTTGCCCCACGTTTTTCACCTTGCCCCTGGCATCCATGACATAGGCTTTATCCGAGTCCCGTCGTAAAACAAACTCCTGCTCGGTCACAATCACCTTTCCTTGTTTTTTCTCCCCACAGGATACCATCAACAAACATGACATCACCACACCGCACAAAACAACCGCAAACCATAGACGAAATTTCATGTGGACTCCTTTCCCCTTAGAAAACTAAACCAGGCCCTTTCCATGGGCCAAAATTAAACGCAACTATTTATTTTAATGACGGATCACTTGAAACAAACAAACCAAATATGATAATCGACGCTGTGTCAATAGAAATCTATCTCAATGGTCCCCATGGACAATAATAAATTTTTTCCTTGCGTAACTTCTTTACTTATTATAAATTATATGCGCGTAAAGATTATTGATCACTTTTGATTTGAGCTTCCATTCCGGTATATTGCTTAAAGGGGGAGACAATGAAAAAAATTGTCGCTGGCGTTATCTTTCTGGTTGGTTTC
>PCSG01000249.1:6659-9710 GCA_002772195.1 Desulfobacterales bacterium CG23_combo_of_CG06-09_8_20_14_all_51_8
AGGCGCCCATCGTTTTAATGCCAAAGATAAGGGTTGTGGTGCACCGATTGAATCTGCGCAAAGATCCATCCATCAAAAGCCGCATTTTAGGTATTCTGAGAATGGGCGATATCCTTGAGATAGTTTCGAAAAAAGGCGAGTGGATCCGGGTATCTAACGCGGCCGGAGTATCAGGCTGGGCTTTTGCTCAACATCTCGAACCCATCGACGACTCATTGAATGCAAAAGCAGAAGATTTGAAAATAGTCGACGCTTCCCCACTTGAGCCGCGCGGCGATTCTCCTTCCATGTTCAAACCGGCCTCCGATAAAAGGGAGACTGAAAACGATTTTGCTCAAGGGTTTTTCGAAGTCGACGGGAAAACCATACCATTAAGGCATGCCGTTGCGGAATTGAGGGAAGATCATTTCGACCCATCCCGGAAAATCATCGGCATTTTTCTGACGGATCGCCCGGTACAATCGGATGATTGGCGCGAGCAAATCCAATTTTTATCGTCAAAAGGCGAGCTGCAGCTCCTTGAACTGAGCATCAGCCAGTCGAAGCAGATCATCGGTGCGGTTTTGGAAACCCCTTTTCTGAAAATGGGGTATGCCTCCTCTGCCGGCGGCCATACGTTTGAGGCGATAACATTCGGCCCATCGGCGATAGCGGGTTCGGCATTCACGGAAACGAGGGAATTTCAAGGCCAGACATATGGCTACCGGGTTAACTTTAAAGCCACATTGACGGAAGCTGGCGGTGATAAAAAATTGAAAGCATCCCGGAGACCCGAAAGAACCTATGAGGAGTCCGTTTTTAATAGTCCCATCCGTAAAGCCATTGAAAAGATGCTGCTCGACGCAGGCGATGATGAGATTCTGAGAACCACCACCGGCATTACAAGCAGCACCCTGGATGATTTTGCCACCGCCAACATCGAGTGCGAGCAAAAAGGAAAAAAGGATCGATTAACGGTCTACATTTATAAAATCAAAGACCGATGGATCGCCTATAAGGAAATTCCCACGCGTTTGGATCACATTGGGGTGTTTTGGATGCTGGCCCGACAGTATTGTGCCGAACAATGGAAGCACTTCAAGGGAATCGGCTTTCCGGATGAAAGTTGGAAAAAGAAGGATCCGGAAAAGCGTGCCATTCGTTTTGAATGCAGCGAATGGGTCAACAACCAATGGAAATCTCATCGTCTGGAAATCAGTTACGCATACGACAAAGAAAAGGGCTGGCAAGTCACCGATGTGCTGGACCTGGAAACGACCCCCTAATCGGTCTCATAATTCCAACCCGCCGATCCAACCCGATATCCTCCAAGGAACCTGTTTTTATTGATACCCATAGGTGAAATTCAATTGTTTTGGCCAATTTTGACTTTTTTCTTGACACGTAGTTATATTGTGGCTAGAATGTAGTCACATTTTTCCGGCCGAATCATCAAATACAAAAAGTTCCAAATCGATTATTAAATCAACTTGTTGCATTCCTTCGCAGGAGGTGTGTGCCGAGGGATGATAGAGACGATGGCCAGGTTGAGTGCCATCAGCAGCCGAGTAAACCCTGCAGTTGTATAAAAAACAGGCCAAGGTATAGAAAAAAATAATAATAACAGGGCATTTGAATTCGTTTAGACATAATTCGCGAATAGACTTTTGGCGGCTCTAAAACAAATCATAAGGCAGCGCCGACGGCTATAGGGCAGCTTGAATGCAAGGGGTAAAATAAAATGAGGTATGCAGAGACAGGGTTTAATTTAGAAGTGGATCTATCCCGGGGAAATATTGAAAGGGTGGAAACTGACCCCAGAGACACCGAACTTTATCTGGGAGGATTAGGCACCAACGCAAAAATATTGTGGGATCGGGTTCCCCCTGAAGTTGAGCCTTTTTTTCCCGAAAACTTACTGATATTCAGCGCCGGTCTTTTATGCGGTACGCCGGCGACCGGCTGTAATCGTACGATCGTTTCCACTATTTCGCCTCAGACTCGATTGATGGCTTTTTCGATGATGGGAGGATTCTGGGCCCCGGAATTAAAACATGCCGGTTATGACAAAGTGATCCTTCGGGGCAAGTCTCCGGATCTGGTCTATCTTTGGATCAACAATGAGAAGGTGGAAATACGGGATGCTTCTCATTTGCAGGGAAAAGGTGCGGTTGAAACTGCGGAATTGATTCAACAGGAACTGAAGGAGCCGAGGGCCCAGGTGGCGGCGATCGGCCTGGCCGGTGAAAACAGGGTTTATTTTGCTTCTATCGAGCAGGGCCGGTCCAGTGCCAGCAGGGGCGGCATCGGGGCGGTCATGGGAGATAAAAGAGTGAAGGCGATCGTCGTCCGTGGGACCAAGGACATCAATGTTGCCCGACCGGCTGAATTCATGGAGCTCTGCAACGAAGTGCTGAAGTACATCAAATGGCGCAATGAAAATCCCGTTCCAGGGGTCATGCCAATTTTAGCCGGGCTTGGGTCGCCGCAGGAGATGAAAGTTCATGACGAAAAATGGCACACCGAGAATTTCATGTGGGGCAATTCCCGTGTCCGCAGAAAGGATTTCTGGAACGAAGAGATCGCAAAAGATTGGATGGAGACTATGGAGACCATGCGGACGCGGCTGATCAGTTGCTATAACTGTCCGATGAGATGCGGGGCTACCATTTCTCCTCCGGGGCGTCCAACATACATGATGAAATGCTTCTCCAAACTGACCTATACCATGGCGGCCTTTTCAGACCTGGAATTTGGTTTGGGAATCGCTCAAAGTGCTACGGAATATGGCGTGGACGCCTACTCGGCCCCGCAAGTGATGGCTTTCGCCCTTGAGCTTCTCGAAAACGGAATACTCACTGATAAGGACTTTCCGGGAATGCCGGCCGATAATGAAGGAAGATTTTATTGGTTATTGGATAGGATTGTACGCAGGGAAGGGATTGGAGATGTCCTGGCCAATGGTACCTATTGGGCCGCTAAACAGATCGGCAAGGGCGCGGAGGCCTATGCCCATAATACCATCAAGAAACATGAGCAGCTCCCTCTCAAGCTGTCCATGCTGAATCCCAT
>PCSG01000077.1:0-5552 GCA_002772195.1 Desulfobacterales bacterium CG23_combo_of_CG06-09_8_20_14_all_51_8
ACGAAGAAAAAGGCGTTGCCATCATGAAAGGTATCGCAGGCCTCCCCAACATCAAAACCGTGCGCTTCAAAGAGGAAGTCCAGAACCCTGTAGCGAAATAACTAATTGAAATGGTAATAAAAATATACGGAGACGTGCCATGAGCTTAAAAGACCGCGCCCCTGAGGCGAAAGCCGCTTCCATCCAGTTGGGGGCCGCATCGGCCCGGACCAAAGACACCGCACTCGCCGCCATCGCCGACGCACTGAGCGCCGCAAAGGACCGGATTATCCATGCCAATCAGGCGGATCTGGATGCAGCGGCCCGGGACAATCTGGCGGCGCCGCTTCTCAAACGGCTGAAATTTCAAGCGGATAAAATCAAAGAAGCGGTTGACGGCATCCGCAGCGTCATCGCGCTGACAGATCCCGTGGGCGTGACGATGCGGGCCATGGAACTGGACGCGGGCCTGGAACTGTTTAAAGTGAGCTGCCCCATCGGCGTCATCGGCATTGTGTTCGAGTCCCGGCCCGACGCCCTGGTGCAGATTTCAAGCCTGTGTCTGAAAAGCGGCAACGCCGTCATGATGAAAGGGGGCAGCGAAGCAGCTCATACCAACCGGGTCCTTGCCGATATCATCGACCAGGCCGCTGTCGAAGCCGGCATTCCCAAGGGATGGCTGACGCTCCTGGAAGCAAGGTCCGATGTGGCGGAAATGCTTTCCATGGACAAATTCATTGACCTCATCATCCCCCGGGGCAGCAACGCCTTTGTCCGCTATATCATGGACAACACCCATATCCCGGTTCTGGGCCATGCCGACGGCATCTGCCATGTTTACATCGACCGGCTGGCCGATCTGGACATGGCGGTAGGTATCTGCGTGGACAGCAAATGCCAGTATGTAGCGGTCTGCAATGCCGCGGAAACCATTCTGGTGCACAAAGCCATTGCTGAAAAAATTCTGCCGAAGCTGAAGGTCGCACTGGAAAGCAAAGGAGTGGAAATCCGGGGATGCGACGCCACCCGGGCCATCATAGACGTCAACCCGGCCACGGAAGCGGACTGGGGCACGGAATACCTGGATCTCATCGTCTCGGTGAAAATCGTCGACTCTCTGGACGCCGCCATCTCCCACATCAACACCCACGGCTCCAGGCACACGGATGCGATTGTGACCGAAGATAAAGGACGGGGCTTCCGGTTCATGGATTACGTGGATTCCGCAGATGTGTTTCAGAACTGCAGCACCCGGTTCGCCGACGGGTTCCGCTTCGGGCTCGGGGCGGAAGTGGGCATCAGCACCAACAAGATCCATGCCCGGGGCCCGGTGGGCCTGGAAGGGCTGATGATCTACAAATGGCGGATAGTAGGAAATGGTCACCTGGTGGCCGATTATGCCGGCCCCCACGCCAAAGCCTTTACCCACCGGACCCTTGATAAAAAATTCAGGAACTGATCAGACCGTATCCGTGCTCTCCGTGAAGCGACTGATCCAGACCGACGACTTCTTTTTCTCCGTCAATTCGGAACCGGACTGTTTTTTCAACAATTGCGCAGATCATCAGCGTGCCGACAGCGGCCAGCCCAATGGTACTGATAAGTCCCGTCAACTGAACCAAAAACTGGTTCATGGCCGTCCATCCGCCCGCTGCGCCGGAAGCCTTTTGCATCCAGCTTTCCCGGACCAAAAAGCTCAGCAGGAGTATGCCCAGCCCGCTGCCGACCCCATGAATCCCGAAACAATCCAGGGAGTCGTCATATCCCAGTCGCGCCTTCAGGGTGAGGGCCGTATAACAGGCCAGGGAGGACGCGGCCCCCAGAATCAGCGCCCCGTAAGGCAATACCACCCCGGCCGCCGGCGTGATGACCACGAGACCGGCCAAAATGCCGGAGACAAAGCCCAGAGAGGTGGCTTTTTTGAAAACCAGGGCTTCAATCACCATCCAGGTCAGGGCGCCGGAGGCCGCGGAAATCTGGGTCATGGTCAGGGCCCGGGCCGTATCCAGTCCGCTCTGGACCGTTGATCCGGCGTTAAATCCAAACCAGCCCACCCAGAGCAGGCCGGCCCCCATCATGGTCATGACGAGATTGTTCGGCTGCATGGTGGTTTTGGGATAGCCTTTGCGTTTTCCCAGAAAAAGGGCCACGACCAGGGCGCTGACGCCTGCGGATACATGAATCACCAGTCCGCCGGCTAGATCAATGATCCCGGCGGCCCCGCTGTTGAACAGCCATCCGTCGGATGCCCACACCCAGTGGCACAGGGGGCAATAAATAAAAAGGAACCACAGGGTGATGAACAGGCAGTATCCCCGGAAATACACCCGCTCCGCCAGTGCCCCGCTGATCAGGGCCGGGGTGATAATGGCGAATTTTCCCTGAAACATCGCCAGCACATATTCCGGAACCCCGTTGACGACTGCCTCGTCAATGCCTTTTAAAAAGAAATAATCATTGGACCAGCCGACGAACCCGCCCCAGATGCTTTTGCCGAAGGCCAAGGAGTATCCGCACACCATCCACAAAACGCCGATCAGGGCCATGGCCACAAAACTGTGCATCATGGTGCCCAGGACATTTTTAGTCCGTACCAGGCCCCCATAAAACATGGCGAGCCCCGGAACCATCAGCAGCACCAGGGCCGTCGATGTCAGCATCCATGCGGTGGTACCGGTATCAATGAGCGATTCTGCCGCCAGAACCAGTTGCGGGACACCGACCAGCCATTCTGAACCGATTAAAATAATTCTGGAAAATTTAGACACCACCCCTTCCTCCTTAACATTTCCCATAATTTGATGAATCGTGAATCTGTTAATCCCCCGAGAAAAAAATGAATCCCATTCAAAAACGCTGGATGTATTCAGATAAATCGAGTATGGAAATGCAAAATCAATACCATTTATGCCGATTAATTATAAACTATTGATATCAAAATATTTATGCTCAAATATGGATCATGGGAGACTCGAAAAAAGACACAAAATTGTAAGTAATTAAAATTTGAAAATACATTTTTGTCGTATCAAGCCATTTTTCCTGGACGCCCATCCTATCCAATTATTATTATAATATGAGTTAGTTAGAACCAAATTAAATCCATCATAATCTTTCTTAAACCAAAAAAGGCCCTGCTCATGCGCGTATATCTTAAATTGGCTCTTGCTTGTCTCCTGACCGGTGGTTTTGTCTGCGCCCATTCAGGGGCTTTATCCCTTAATTCCCGGCAAATGGATGCGGCAACCCACGCGGGGGCGGCCGCGCTTCCGTATTTTGTTTACGGTAAGACCTCTCTTCAGGATCTTGACGCCGCACTTAAAAACGCTGATGCCCCTGTCAGACTTTCCGACACCTATCCGGCGGTTTATCATCATTCCCTTGAAGAAGCCCCGGCGCACAAAGAGGAGGCCCCGGCGTTTGACTCCATGGAGACCGCCACCCGTCACCTGCGTCAAATTTTAAAATCCAAGGGCGTCTCGGATGCTGAAAACTATCTGATAACCGCCATAGACACGGCGGTTTCCGATGGATTTATTTTAACGGCCGCCATTTACAGACCCGACAAAACCATTTCCGTTTTCAATAAATTCAATTTTCTGGCACGACAAACCCTCTCACCGGCGGACCCGGAGTTTTTCCGGGCATACCGCGTGGATGTTTCCGGCGATCCCCAGGATATCATCTACGACTGGGCGGCCCTGCCCACGGACTGCATCGCCTGCCGGGAATGCCAGGCGGTTTTTCTGACCTTGACCGCAAACAAGATTTTGGAAAAACAGGCGAAAGACGATTTCTGGCCCCAGGAACGCCAGTGGATCGCCGGCAACCACCTTTCCGTCCTGATTCGCCAGGACATGATGGTCAGCCAGGCCCTTGGAATAGAAAAAGGCTTTACCCAAAACCTCAAAATCAGCAAAAATTGATATGACTGACTTAATTTAACGAACCTTCATGCCCGGATGGGCACAACGAAGGATGAAATTAAAGACTTAACTGATTTTTCTCTGCGCCTTCCAGCGGCTCTGCGCGAGATATGTTTTTCTCCAGCAGAAACAACTCCCTTTCCTCCAAAAAAATATTCATCCCTTGTACAGAGCAAACCCAACGATACATGAAGAATTGAATTCCAATACTTCAATATTGAGTATTGCATATTAGCGATTGCGCCGATAGTTTCCATTCAGATCCGACGCCGGAAGCCTGTTTCATCAGCCGTTGACGCCATCTGAAAACCCATCGATTTTAAAGAGGAAAAAAAATGAACAAAAAACCTTCCGCTGTTGTGTTTCCCGGCCAGGGAACCCAGAGGTCCGGCATGGGAAAGGACTTTTATGACAGTATCCGGGCGAGCCGCGACGCTTTTGATGAAGCTTCCCAGACATTGGGATGGGATGTGGCGGCCCTTTGCTTCGGCGATGATGAGAAGCTAAACCTCACCCGGTATGCCCAGCCCTGCATTCTTGCCACGGAAATCGCCATGTTCCGGGGCCTCCAGTCCTTATATGGTTTTGCTCCGGACTATTTCGGCGGTCACAGCCTGGGAGAATACACGGCCCTGGTGGCCGCAGGCGCCATGCCCTTTGCAGACGCATTGACGTCGGTGGAGACCCGGGGCCGGCTCATGCAGGAGGCTGTTCCGCCGGGGGATGGGGCCATGGCGGCGGTCATCGCCGAAGATTTGAACCCTGACATCATCCGTCAAAATCTGGCAGACCTTCCCCTTGACGTGGCCAATATTAATTCCGCGGACCAGATCGTCATCAGCGGTCAGGCGGATTGCATGGCGGCGGCGGAAGAACGGCTCATCCAAAAACTTCTCTCCGGCCGGGCCGCGCGGTTTGTACGGCTTAATGTCAGCGCGCCGTTTCACAGCCGGTTCATGCGCAGCATCCGGGAAACATTTCGGGAAATTTTAACGGCCTTTGCATCCAGGATAACCCCGGAAAACGCCTGCCGGGTCACTTCCAATGTGACCGGCGGATTCCATGACGGCGACACGGCCGGTATTATCGATCTTCTGGTCGCCCAGATCAGCGGTTCCGTGAACTGGCGGGCCAATATGCAGGCCATTGCGGAAAAGGCTGAAATCATTTATGAAATCGGCCCGAACCGGCCCTTGAGGAATTTTTTTCAGACCATGGGGGTCACCTGCCGGTCCATCACCACCTTGTCCGCGGCCCATCGGATTTTTGCGTAAGGAAAGACAAATGAAATTCCATCCTGATTTTTGGGCGGTGATCGTGGGCGGTTCCAGCGGGTTCGGCCTGGCAACGGCGCAAAAGCTTGCGGCCCATGGCATGAACCTCTGTATCGTTCACCGGGACCGGCGCAGCATTATGACCCGGATCACCCCGGAATTTGAACGACTATCCCAAACCGGGGTCCGGGTATTAACATTTAATTTAGATGGCCTGTCATCAGAAGGAAGAACCCGGGTGCTGGATGCCCTTGCCGGGGCGATGGGCGACACCGGGCGGGTCCGGATGCTTCTGCATGCGGTGGCTTTTGGCAATCTGAAACTTCTGGCCCCCTTTGATCCCAAAGGCCACAGCCGGAAAGCCCGGCAAAAA
>PCSG01000077.1:5616-6141 GCA_002772195.1 Desulfobacterales bacterium CG23_combo_of_CG06-09_8_20_14_all_51_8
CATACGCTTCAGGCCATGGGAGCCAATATTGTGGAATGGGTTCAGGACATTTTTCATCGCGGGCTGTTTGCCGAGGATAGCCGGGTCCTGAGTCTGACCAGCGAAGGCAATGCCATTGCCTGGCGGGGATATGCAGCGGTGGCGGCGGCCAAAGCGGTCCTGGAATCCGTGTCCCGGGCCATGGCTTTAGAGTTTGCGCCTTTTGGGATCCGCGTCAATGTGATTCAGGCCGGCGTCACGGAAACAGCGGCGTTATCGGCCATTCCCGGCAACCGGCAGATTCGGGCCAATGCGGCCTTGCGCAATCCCATGGGCCGCCTGACCCGGCCCGAAGATGTAGCCAATGTCATTTATCTGCTGTGCCGGGACGAAGCTGCCTGGATCAACGGGGCACTGATCCGGGTGGACGGTGGGGAGAGCATCGCATAATCCTTCGTTTCCGTGAAAATTTATAATCTGGTTATCCAGTTCGGTTAAGTCAAACCAGTCGGCACGATGGCCGCCCTTTGTTCTGTCATTGCGAGG
>PCSG01000369.1:0-5572 GCA_002772195.1 Desulfobacterales bacterium CG23_combo_of_CG06-09_8_20_14_all_51_8
GGGGCCCTGGCCAAACAATACCTCCTGCTGGACGGTTTTCCCGTGTTGACCCGGACCCTGCTCGCGTTTGCCGAGCTTGGATCGGTTGACCGGATCTGCCTGGTGGTCCCGGCGACGGATTTAGCGTATTGCCGCCGGGAAATACTGCCGCCTGTAGGCGAAGGGCTCCGGGTGGATCTGGTCCCCGGCGGCGAGACCCGGCAGCAGTCGGTATACAACGGATTATCGGCATTGCCGGAATTTTCGGGTATCGTGATCATTCACGACGGAGTTCGTCCGTTTGTCCCGATCCATCCCACCCGAACCGCCATCAGTCATGCTGAAAAACACGGGGCCTGCATTCTGGGCATTCCCCTGACGGACACATTAAAAAGCGTGGACAGGGCGGGCGATATCTCCGAAACCATGCCCCGCCGGGATCTGTGGCAGGCCCAGACACCCCAGGTGTTCGCTCTTGATCTCATCAAAAAAGCCCATGATCGAGCCGTGGCTGAAAAATTTTCCGGCACGGATGACGCCAGCCTTGTGGAAAAATTCGGGGGCCGGGTCCGGATGATTTACGGCAGCCCGTATAATATCAAAATAACGACCCCCGAAGATATGGTCATCGCCCGCGGGATTCTTTGCGTTTGCGGGGAAAGCGGCGTAAACTGATTGTTACCTTATGGAAAAATCATAAAAAATTGGAGGGAGGGCTATGCAGGATCTTTTGACAATCATCAAAGAACGGCGCAGTGTGCGGAATTTTTCTGACCAGCCGGTTTCCGAGGCCATGCTGCAAACCATTCTGACGGCGGTTCAGTGGACCCCGTCCTGGGCCAATACCCAGTGCTGGGAAATCGTGGTAGTCCGGGACAAAGCGATCCGGGAGAAGCTCCAGGCGGCGGTGCCCGCGGTCAATCCGGCCCACAAATCGATTCTTGCCGCGCCCGTGGTGCTGGCCCTGTGCGCCCGGCGCAATGATTCGGGTTATTATAAAGGGGTGGTCACCACAAAATTCGGCGACTGGTTTATGTTTGATCTCGGCCTGGCGGCCCAGAGCATCTGCCTGACCGCCCATTCTCTGGGTTTGGGAACGGTGATCGTCGGCCTTTATGCCCATGATCAGGTCAATGCGGCCCTGAATCTGCCTGAAAATGTCGAAAATGTCGCCCTGATGCCCCTGGGGTATCCCACGAAGATTCCCAGCCCCCCCAAGCGAAAGGGAATCAGCGAGTTTCTTCATAATGACGGATTTTAGCGGGTAACGCTTCATGGCCCAGATGAACGATAGCAACAAATCCAAAACCGACCTCATCAAAGAGCTCCAGAGCCTTCGGCAGCAAATGGCGGCGTTTGAAAAAATGGAAACCCAGCGCCGGGACACCCAAAAAGCCCTGGAAGAGAGCGAGGAACGGTATCGCAGTGTGTTTGAAAACACCGGCACCGCGACTATTATTATTGAAAACGACATGACCATTTCCATGGTCAACGCCAAATTCGAGGAACTGACCGGGTTTCCCAAAAATGAAATCTGCAACCGGATGAAATGGACGGATTTTGTGGCCGAGGAAGACATGGAGCGCATGAAACAATATCATGTCAAGCGCCGCCAGGACCGGAGCCTGGCCCCCACCGAATACGAATGCCGGGTGCATAATCGGCTCGGCGAATATAAAGATATGTACGTCCGCATCGACATGATCCAGGGGACCCTTTGCAGCGTAGGCTCTTTTAATGATATTACCGCGTTCAAGCAGACGGAAAAGGCGTTGATCGAAAGTGAACGCAAATTGTCCAAACTCATGGGCAATCTGCCGGGCATGGCCTACCGCTGTAAAAATGATTCCCTTCGAACCATGAAATATGTCAGCGCCGGGTGCAAGTGGCTGACGGATTTTTCTCCGTTTGAACTCATCGACAATTCCAAACGAGCCTATATGGACATGATTCATCCCGATGACCGGGACCATGTCTACGATCAGATTCAGTCTTCCCTGGCGGCCGGTCGTCCGTTTCAGATGGAATACCGCATCAACACCGCCTCCGGCCAGCTCAAATGGGTGTGGGAGGAAGGCTTGGGCATCGTCGGCGAAGATGGGGCCGTAACGGAAGTGGAAGGGTTCATCTCCGACATGACCGGGCATAAACTTGAGGAAGAGCAGCTCATCAAGGAAAATAAAAGCTTAAAGTCAAGTATTCAAGAAAGATATAAATTTGGTGATATTATAGGAAAAAATCGTTCAATGCAGGATGTGTATGAGCACATATCCAAAGCGGCCGTATCCAACGCCAATGTGATCATCTATGGGGAGTCCGGCACCGGCAAGGAACTGGTGGCCCGGGAAATTCACAAGTTAAGCGACAACAGCGACCGGCCCTTTGTTCCGGTCAATTGCAGCGCCATTCCGGAAAATCTGTTTGAAAGTGAGTTTTTCGGGTACAAAAAGGGGGCCTTTACCGGAGCGAATGTGGACAAGTCCGGGTATTTTGACCGGGCCAATGGGGGGACCCTGTTTCTAGATGAACTGGGCGAGATTGATCTGTCCGGCCAGGTCAAGCTGCTCCGGGTTCTGGAGGGCGGAGGATATACACCGGTGGGGGGCCATGAAGTCAAGCAGGCCGATGTGCGCATTGTGGCGGCAACCAACCGGAACCTGAAGGAAGAGGTCAAGGCCGGCCGCATGCGGGAGGATTTTTTCTACCGGATTCATATCATTCCCATTACCCTGCCGCCGCTGCGGGAAAGAAAAGATGATCTGCCGCTGTTGATCGAGCATTTTCTGTCTGTTTATGCGACTTCGGAAAATATGCCGGTTCTGGACGGAAATGTTCTGGGCATGCTCTATAATTATGATTGGCCGGGAAACGTTCGGGAACTCCAGAACGTGCTTCAGCGATATATCACCTTGAAAACGCTTGATTTTTTGCCAGCATCCGTGCCTCGGTCAGTGCTGGCCGCAGGTACCAACACAGACGAGATTATTCAAGACGCCGTTTCCCTCGAAGACGCCATGGATCATTTTGAAAAAAAAGTCATTGCCCAGGTTCTTGCAAAGAATCGCTGGCAAAAAACCAGGGTTGCGTCTGAATTAAATATTAACCGGAAAACATTATTCCGAAAAATGAAAAAATTTGGTCTTTTGTAGCCCTTTTTTGGGGTTTTTATGCCCCATAGAAATATTTTCATATTATTTCAATTAGTAATATAATTTTCTTTCCTTTATTGAGGCATGGATGCCTCATTTTCATTTAAAGCCTCTCTTTTTTGCCCCTTTCTTTGTCTTCCCATTTCTGATTCAACGCTCGGATCAAACATTCTTATATAAAATTTTATTTAATATAATCAATTAGATAATTATATTTTTATTGTATGGGCCACTTTTTTCATCTTTTTTCTATAAGCGGCATGTATGTTGCAATATCGTTTATCTTACGATGAAGATCGTGCAATGATGGATTTTTCTGAAAGTAAAGATGGATTGGATGTTCCAAAAATGGAACGCACTATAAAAAGGAGTAACTGCTATGTTTAATTTTAATTTTTCTTTTCTGAATCCTGGCCGCGCAAACAGGTCCAGGGACATTCTGCCTGTGGATTTCGGCGCCATGTATTTCCTGTATCCCACGGAAAGCGCCGACTATGTGGGCTCGGGTTCATCCGGGATCCTGGAAAAGATCGTGGATGGAATCAAGTCCCGTTTGTATAAAAAAGAGGATGTGGTTTATTTTAAGACCGATTCCTATTTTTAGGATGTCATTTGTTTTCAGCCGGTGAATCACTCTGCGAAGCGCTGCCTCGGGGTCTACTTGAGCGCATCGCCGACGTCTGCGATGAGTTGCGCGGAAATTTCAGACAGGGCCAGACTCATGGCCTGGGCCAGGCTTTTGGGATTTTTTTGCGCGCAAGGCAGACGCCGTTTATAGGTTTTTTGAAAGCAGATGCGGGGCGGACTGTCTTTTTGAATGGAATCAATGAGTACAGTGGTGATGGAGACCACTGCGTACCATTGATCGTCAATATCCTGTTCATAGAATTCGTCAATGGTGCCGATAAGATGATGGGTGGTCCATCCCTCCCGGGTGGTCGCCACCGTTTGAAACAGGCTCGATGAGGCCAGATCCCGGGTCAGCAGCCGTGTCACCATGTCGCCCGGCGGCGTTATCCACTGATGGTAATAATATCGGTTCTGTGTAAACGCGTCTGTGCTGTAAATAATTCGGGCGGTGTCATAGGGGGGGCTTGCCTTAAATTTTTCCACTGACAAGGAAACCGGCCGGGGCGCGACATTTTCGAATTCCGGAGTCGCATAATCCAGCGTGTAAAACGTAACCGGCCCGGGGGCTTTATTTTTTCCTAAACAGGCGCCGGACAATCCAATGCTGATCAGCGTCAGCACAGCGATGACGATTTTGTGGGAGTACATTTTATCAGGTTCCTTGTTTTATGAAATTTTTTTTTGCTATGGCGTTTTTATTATGGCTCTTTCCGGTTCAATGGGTTTGGGCTCCGGCGGCGCGCTGAAGATCAGGGCCGACGGCTGGTCTTTGAGCTGGCCAATCAGGAGATTGAGGTTTGTGGCCGTGGTGGTCAAGGTTTCCAGGGTTTCCAGCAGCCGCTGGTCAATTCGGGATACCCGTGACTGGGTGTCGCTGATAAAAGCCTTTCCCTCTCCCATCATTTCCGAGGTATTTTGGGCGGCGTTTTTAAATTCGTCGATGGTGGCTGAAAGTTTTTGATTATGATCTTTTAAAGACCCGTCAATGCTCCCGATGGTGGTCCCGGCGCTTTCCATCAGGATATTCAGGTCGCGGCTTGCCTGATGAAGGTTTGCCGTAATCTTTTTCCATTTTTCCGTATCGAGGATTTCCTGGCTCCGGGTCAGGGTTTTTTGGAGGCTTTCGGATACTTTTTTGACCTCGGCATCCGCAAATGTCTGGTTTGCCTTGTCCAGGGTTTCGACCACTCGGTCGGATATGCCTTTTAAGTCGATCTGTTTGATTCTGGTTAAAATATTATTGATATCGGTCATCAGCTGTTTCATGTCCGATGACCGGGTGGCGATGACCGGGAATTTGGTTTCAAATGTAATTTTCGGGGAAAGCGATTTGTCGCCGGGGCGCATGCGCTCAATCTCCAGAAACATAATGCCGGTGATGCCGATGGATTTGATCTGGGCGACCATCTGATCATGGTCAATGAGGGGTTCGTCCAGGTTCAGAAGGATGCGGATCAGCCGGCCGTCTTTTGCCACCTGAATGGTTTCCACGCGGCCGATGGCGACTCCCCGGTATTTGACGGCGGAATCTTCTTTCAGCCCCTGAACGGATTCATCAAAAAAGGCCTCATAATGGCGTCCTGCTTTAAAATACTGGGACATGCCGAGCCAGAGGACAAACACAATGACCAGGGTCATGCCGCTAATCACAAACAAGCCCACGGAAAAATTGGTGCGCACAGAAGCCATGGATTTTCTCCGGACGTTAAATTTTGGGTAACCGCATTCTGTAGAAAATTATAAGTTCCTTGCCTGCCGGTGAAAAAATCGGCGGACAAACGGGTGGTCGCACTCATTTTTCAACTGCTCCGGCG
>PCSG01000369.1:5587-7579 GCA_002772195.1 Desulfobacterales bacterium CG23_combo_of_CG06-09_8_20_14_all_51_8
GGATTTGTCCAGCATGATCACCCGCCGGGCCACGGCGAAAATGCTGGCCAGCTCGTGGGTCACGATAATAATGGTCGTGCCCAGCCGGTGATTGATGTCGAGAATCAAATCATCAATTTCCGCCGCAGTCACCGGGTCCAGCCCGGCGGAGGGCTCGTCCAGAAACAGGATGGCGGGGTTTAAGGCCAGAGCCCGGGCCAGTCCGGCTCTTTTTTTCATGCCGCCGCTGATCTCTGACGGCAGGTGGCGGGCATAGGGCTCCAGGCCCACCAGGGCCAGTTTGCCGGAAACCATTTTTTCAATGGCCTTTTGCGAAAAATCGGTAAATTCCGCAATGGGCAGGGCTACGTTTTCTCCCACGGTCATGGAGCTGATCAGGGCGCTGCTCTGAAATAATACCCCGATTTTTTTCAGGGCATCTTCGAACCTGCTCTCGGAACGCGCGGTAATGTCGGTGGTATCGATAAATACCTGGCCGGAAACCGGGCGTTCAAGGCCGATCATATGCCGAAGCAGGGTGCTTTTCCCGCTGCCGCTGCCGCCTAAAATGACAAAAATTTCATTGCGTAGAACGGAAAAGCCGATGTCGTTTAAAATGCGGTCGTCGCCATACTGGACCGTTAAATGGCGGACTTCGGCGGCGATGGATTCAGGCATTTTGGCTCATCTCCAGTAACTTCTGATAACCGCGAATATGGAATCAAACAGCACAATCAAGAAGATGCTGGATACCACGGCCGACGTGGCCGCATGCCCCACGGCCGACGCCCCGCCTTTTGCCTGAAATCCCCGCAGACATCCGACGCCGGAAATCAATATCGCAAAAACAAAGGATTTGGACAGCCCCCAGAACAGTTCAAACAGTTTCAGCGTATTGAAGGTCTGACTAATGTAGGAAGTCGTTGACAAATCCAGCATGGTGACACCGATGACCAGGCCCCCGCAAATGGCGAAGAGATTGGCGAACATGGTTAGAATCGGAACAACAACGACCGCCGCCGCCATGCGCGGGATGACCAGAAAAAGCACCGGATCAAACCCCATGATCCGCAGGGCGTCCACTTCTTCGGAAATTTTCATGGCGCTGATTTCAGCGGCATAGGCTGATCCGGACCGGCCGGCGACGATGATGGCCGTCATGATCGGGCCCAGCTCGGAAACCATGGCCAGGGCCACAAGGGAAGCCACATAGAGGTTGGCGCCGAATTGTTTTAACTGAAGCGAAGACATGAATGCCATGATCAGCCCCAGCAGAGTACTGATAAGCGCCACGACTGGAAGGGCGTCCACGCCCGTGGTTTTCATGTGCTGCAGGATATCCTGTTTTCGCAAGGATTTGGGTTTCCGGAAAATATGCTGACCGGCCATGACAAGAGAGCCGATAAAGGCGATAAAATAAGTGATATTTTTTAGCTGAGTGATGGCGGCGACCCCGGTCTGAGCGACCAGATTGGCGCGGGCGGAAGAAGGCGAAAGACGCGCCGGAAAGTCGTTTTTTGACGCAGCGGGATTCATTGCAAGGGCCATAACGGGCTTTATTTTTTCCGGGGTGTTTTGAACCTGAAAATCCTGCCCCGGTCGCAATATCGTGTTTTTCAGCTCATATAAAACAAGGGCCCCGTAATCATCCATGGCGTTGATGTTTGAGAGGTCCAGGGTCAGGGCAGTAAACGATTTTTTTTTCACAATGGCGGCAAGTTCCGCCAGGATCGGGGCCGCAGTCCCAATTGTGAGGGGTCCGGAAAGGGATATTCTCAGATTTCCGTTGGAATTTTCAAAAATCTCACAGGTGCAAGAGGGTTTTTCCGCAGCCATTTTTTCACCGTTTAAACGAAAGGGCCATGGTGATCATAGGAATCCAGACTTTTGTTGAAAATTTAGAAACTTTACCATACACCGGCAAATAAATCAAATGGCATGTGGCATCCAGGGTGATTTTGTTTTCTTTTAAATTAACTTAAAAATAAATAAATTAAAAAAACTTCTGGACAA
>PCSG01000447.1:0-4257 GCA_002772195.1 Desulfobacterales bacterium CG23_combo_of_CG06-09_8_20_14_all_51_8
GGGTCTTTTTCGCCCAATGCCTTGGGGTCTGTATGATATGCACGGCAACGTATGGGAGTGGTGTCAAGACTGGTATGAGGATTATCCGTCTTCTTCTGTACTCGATCCCACTGGTGCGTCTTCGGGCCCCCTCCGGGTGCTTCGCAACGGCGGCTGGGTCGACTACGCCAGGCACTGCTGGTCCGCCGACCGCGGCAGGAACGTCCCGGCCTTCCGGTACGGCAGCCTCGGTTTCCGGCTCGCGTGCCCCCCAGGTCAGCAGTCAGGCAGGTAGGGTGCCGTCGTCGAACCGTCCGCCCACGGAGCGCGGGATGCGCGTAGTGGCGAGACGGTCGGCGGCGGCCGCAGGCGCTAAATGTAACGGAGGCATTTATGCGTCCAAAGCCCATGACCTTCAGGTCACGGGAATGGAAACCTGAAGGTTTCCGTTCCATAAGGATAGGCAACCTGAAAACCATTCGATCAATCGGGCGGAATAGGGATTCATGAAAATCATCACCGGCGCGCTTTACGCGACAATGATCCAGATGGTTTTTCTCATCGGCCCGGGGGTTTTGCTGACCCTGGCCATGAGCCGGGCGTCTTCTGTTTTTGCCAGGCAGGTGTGCCGGGCCATCGGGGCGCGGGGGTATCTCCTGATATTTGGCTGGTTGGGGACCGCCGTCCATGAACTGTCCCATGCGGTGACAGCCGTTATTTTCAGACACAAGATCCATGAAATAAAATTGTTTCAGATCAAAGCCGATTCCAGCCGCCTGGGATATATCCGCCACAGCTACGATAAAAATTCGGTTTTCCAGCGAATCGGCAACCTGTTTATCGGGATTGCGCCGGTTTTTGCAGGGGCACTCATTATTTTCGCGTGCGCGAAACTCCTGATGCCGGAACTTGCCGCGGTTCTGTCGGCGGGGCGACCTGTGTTAGGGGTGGAGGGCCTGGTTTCCGCGTATGTAAGCGCCTTTTTTTCAACTCTTTGGGCTCTCATCGACTTTGATAATTTTTTCAGATCTGCATTTTATTTGTTTTTGTATGTGCTGTTTTCCGTGGGGAGCGCCATGACACTCAGTGCGGCGGACCTGAAAGGGGCGAAAAGCGGTTTTGCGGTTCTTTTTGGGGTCTTGTTGATTGTTAATGTGTATCGTGAAATTCTCTATCCGTTTGCATTTTCATATTGGATGATCAATTTTATTTTTTTTATCTACAACCTCTTGGCGGGTGATTTATTACTACAAATAGGGATAATTTTAGTCCTGAAAGTGTTGATCAAAAAAAAACCGTAACCCTTAATCAAACCCCTTGTCGGCTTCGGGCGCGACCGAAGGGGAAGCGGGTAAAACCTGCTTGGGTAGGGTGTTTTCGATTGCCTCAACCGAGGAAATCGGGGGTTTCGGAACGTCTGCCAAAGTTTGATTTTCCGTTTTCACAGGTGCCTCAGGGGCGGTCTCTGATATAGAGATACTCGGTTGCGAAGGTGTGTTCCCGGGATTTTCCGGCGTCACCGTCAGGGGTGGTTCGGAAGCTGCTGCCTGGATTGTGTGAATTTCATCCAATGCTTGCGAGGCCTGGCCAGCCTCCGGCGGGGTTCTTTGTATATCAAGTTTGTCTAAAATCCGAGAACCAAAAGTAACCCATGCCGCGACAATTATTGCCGTGGTCGCGAGAAACGCGATTGCCAGAAGCAGAGGGCGGGATGTCCATCGTCGGGCGTTGCGAACTGTTTTCGCGCCAGCGGGAGTTTCGCTGTCGGGGAAAAGCAGGCGGATGGCTTCTGCCACGCAGGTTACCGGGCAGAGTATTTGATTTTTGCGCCGGGCCAGCGATAGCAAAGATTCCGAAATTTCCGGTTGATTCACGGCCGGGTAGAGGATGCGAGCCTGTCCCGGCAGATGGTCGATGGCGGCCCTGATTTTTGCTGTGATTCCATTAACCCGGTCGACGGGGCCATTCCCGCCGCTGCTTTTCACCACGCCTGTCGCCGCCACGGCTCCTGGATTTTGCTTAAAGATGTATGCTGCCAGGGCTATTGCAAATGCCAACCCTCCGCTTTCACCCGTTGCCGGAGCGACGCCGGAAGAAACTCCCTGAAGATCAAACCCGGCTACCACAGGCCCCATTCCTGATACTTGAGCTCCAATCAGACTGAAAACCGTTTCCGCCGCCCGGCGGGCTGATCCCGTGAACACCCCTTCGCATTCTGTTACCACATAGGCATCCACGGGCCAATGCTGTCCCCGGGGGGCGGCGTACAGAGAAAGGGCGACTCGGGCAATGGTGCCGTTTTCAAAAGGGATCAGAATGGCGATATCGCTTCGGTTTTGGCTATCGGGTTCGGACATGGGAGCGGCTGGTTTTATGCATCAGAAGGGTTTTAATGAACAATGACTGACCACAGGCCAAGATCAATATGGGACAAATCTTCACACACCCGGGCAATGCGGCCCCCCGCAAACCGGCCCTTCAGGATAACACGATCGGTTGCGTCCCTTACGGTGGCGGGCCGGGTTTCATATATTTGGGCTGAATCCGCTATCGCTTCCAAAGTGATCATTCCTCGTTCCGGGTGCTGGATTTCCGGCAACATCCCTAAGATGAATTGGCCGCAAAAGCTTGGCAAGTGCAGGGCCTCCATGGCGCCAGGGGATGCGGCGGCCCGAAGCATCCCCCCACTTAAAACCGTCAGAATTTCCGCATCCATGTCCCGCCCGTCCGAAGTGAGCACGCGTACCCAGAAGGCCCATTCCGTCATGCAGGACGGGCATATCGACAGATGCTGCACTTCATGATTTTCGGCTACGGCCATGCCGTCGACCCCGGCGAGTTCAAAAATTCGTTCCGGGCTCAGATGGTCGATGTCCGCCATCTGATTGGGGCCGTGGATATGCCATGCATCCAGAGATTCGGTCAATTGATGGTCTGATATCTGGTTCGCTGTCATGAGCGTCTCCTTATTTTATTTGAGGCTGTCTTTGGACCAGCCCCTGGATTCCAGGCATTGCTTCATCTGGTCTTTGGCCCGGATCTCCTTCTGACGGATTCCTTCGATGGAAAATCCCATGACCCGAGCCAGCATCTTCAGTTCGAGCCGGTGCACAAGCCGACAGATCAGAATGACCCGATCCCGGCAATCCGTTATTCCTTCCAGGCATAATTGCATCATTTTTGCGAGGTCAGCCTTCATGACGCAGTCCTCCGGTGAAGGAGACGGGTCCGTCGGAATTTCGTCCTTAGAAAGCGCATTGTCATCGGTTTTCTCCCTTTCCGAAATAACCCTGACAAAACTGAGCCTGACCGATAGAGCCTTGTGGACGGTTTCCACCGGCCAGCCCAGGTGCCGGGCAATGGCCTCAGATGTAACGGGTTCACCGGTTCGACGTATATTTTCAGCGGTTTTCTGAACTATTTTCGCCTGCCGCCATTGATCCCGGGGCACACGAACCTGAAGCTGTTTGCGCAGCGTATCCAGGACACTTCCCCGGACCCGTATTGCCACATAGGCATCCAGGTTTCGCTCCGGATCAAGGTTCTGTTTTGCCTCCAAAAGGCCCACAATACCGGTGTGATAGAGGTCGTCGATGGATATGACGGCTTTCACATCTTCTCCGCAATAGATTTTATGCGCCCATATGGCGATTCGACGCACCATGTCGATTTCCGAGGCGGAAATATCGCCTATATCAAGGGACTGTAAGTGGCGGTCTGATGGCATATATCGGTCGCAAATAAGATTTTTCAACTTGTGTGTGGAAAAAAAAGTTCGATCATATTTTCAAAAATAATCTCATAATATAGACAAAACTATTAGATATTGCAAATGAAAACTGTTAAATGAATTTTAATGATCAAGCTGAAACAAAATTTAAGGAAAAAACTTGAAAACTTGTTCAATTTACCGATAAGGATTCTAAGACGGACTTTCACCCATAACTTAATTGGATAAGTTCATTCATGGCTTGCGGAAAAAAGTAAGGCTGGAATGGAAAGTGGGAAAATGACGGGAAATAAAATTAGAATAAGATCGGGTAGGTTTTTTGAGCTTTTGCTGATGTTTATAGTCCTGTCGTCGTGCCGTTCACTGCCGACTCCGGCCCCTCAAACGGCCCTGGATATCGAACGGGTGGTACTTTCCAAAGAATTGATATTGAAAGATGATACCCGTATTTTGGATCAGGAAACCAATTCTTTTTCAACCGATGATCCAGCGGTCGTTGCCTGGGTCAGATATCAAAATCTTTCCGGCAAACATACCCTCCGCTGGGA
>PCSG01000447.1:4272-5549 GCA_002772195.1 Desulfobacterales bacterium CG23_combo_of_CG06-09_8_20_14_all_51_8
CGGCATGCTGTATATAGACACAGGAACTTTTCCGATCGCCTCTCCGCCCAACAAGCCTGCCGTGAATGGCACCGCTTATCACCAGATCTTAATAAAAGGAGAAACAGCCGAGCAGCTACCCGGAGAATGGAAAGTCATCATTTATGCAGATGACCGGCGCATGGCCATGAGCGCCTTTGATCTGTACGCTGCCCCAAATCCCTCCAACTCCCTTCGAATTACTCGAAAAACCGCCTTGATTCCCATGGAAAAAATTTATGGACCAGACCGTTCAACTGTTCAGAAAGTGTCTTCGGGTGATCTGTTAGACAATTCGATGCATATTGACGCGGATGTCCCCCAATCGACGATGTCCCGGCCGGATGCGGTGGCAGTTGTCATCGGAAACAAGGACTATCGTCATGGAGATATTCCCGATGTCGCTTATGCCGGTCAGGACGCTGGCGCCATGAAGGAATATATGACGAGAGTCCTGGGGTTGAAACCCGGAAATATTTTATATTATGAAGATGTTACAAAGGCCGGTTTCGAGGCGATCTTCGGAAATCGTGAGAATTATCGGGGGCGTTTGAATAATCAGGTGAAACCGGGAATTTCTGAAGTGTTTATCTACTATAGCGGCCATGGCGCTCCGGACCCTCAAACCCGTAAAGCCTATTTTCTTCCCGTGGACTGCGAACCTGACGCGATTTCCTTAAATGGATATCCCCTGGATGTATTTTATAAGAATTTATCGAAAATAAATGCGAAACGCATCATTGTCATTCTGGATGCCTGTTTTTCCGGAGGTTCCAGTCCGGGTGAAATGCTGGTGAGATCGGCCAGTCCGGCCCTGTTGAAAACAAACCCTCCGTCCCCGGAAGTCTTAACCAGAATTACAGTTCTGGCAAGCTCCGGTGCTGATCAGATCAGCAGTTGGTATGATGAAAAACATCACGGCCTGTTTACGTATTTCTTTTTAAAGGCCCTTGGCGGTGAAGCGGATATGGACAAGGACGGGGATGTCCGTCTTAAGGAAATTTATGCATATGTGTCTGATAAAGCCGAAGGTGTCCCTTACTGGGCTCATAAGCTTTTTAACGGGCGCTTACAGGAACCAGTATTAGAAGGAGATGATGCGGATTTGGTAATGGTTCGCTTTTGAATATTTCGAGAACCGTATACTTGTAGGGAATTCCCTACAAGCAAATAAGAGAAATCCTGATACTCGATGTTCAAGTTTTTAACTGTTGCAAATACATAATCATGCAGCCATCCGATGTTTCAGAGACGGTGCG
>PCSG01000135.1:0-5515 GCA_002772195.1 Desulfobacterales bacterium CG23_combo_of_CG06-09_8_20_14_all_51_8
TCAATATGTTCTGGATGCCGGATCAAGTCCGGCATGACGGAATCCGACTTTTTACGAGAGCATCAATCTTATCAAACATCCAGTTCTGAGCCAAACGCCTGATCGAGGGATTGCATCACCACTTCCATCTCCTTGGCCAGTTGATCCACCTGAAAAGAGAGAAGGGCCATTTTTTTTGAATCAGGCAATTCCTGACTGCTCAAAGCTTCCATGGTCGCGGCGATTGCCTGCACGCCATAGGCCCCGACACTTCCGCTGCTGCTTTTCAGGCTGTGGGCCAAAGCTTTCAAATAGGTAAAGTCCCGGTTATCAAGGGCGGATCTGAAACTGGAGGTGGTGCCCTGGTTCTGCCGGTAAAATATTTTGAGAATGTTGTAATAGGTTGTTTTGTCTATTTGCAATTGCGAAAGCGCCCGCTCAGAATCGATCCCGGAAAGCCGGGATCCGGTCATCAAAGTCTGTGCGCCTTGCCGGGCGGCGATCGCTACCTTGCTCCTGTCGCCGATTTTTTCAAAAGGACGAACCAGTTGAAGCATGGTTTCAAACAGTATCTGCTGGTTGATGGGTTTCGTAATATAGGCGGTCATCCCTGACTCAAAGCACTTCTTTTCGTCGGTAGCCATGGCCGACGCCGTCATGGCGATAACAGGAATATGTTGAATTTTCTTATTTTCATGAATTTTACGAGTGGCTTCATATCCGTCCATGCGCGGCATCTGAACATCCATCAGAACCGCATCAAACGTCTCTGCATCCAGTAACTCCAGGGCCTCGATGCCGTCTCCGGCGATCAAGGGGTTTATGCCGACGGATTTAAGGATTTCCACCGCTATTTCCTGATTCACCGCATTGTCTTCGACAACCAGCACCCGCATGCCCGCGAGCTTGGATCGAAAAAAAGATCTCTTGTCAACCGCCACCACTCGCGGGTGCGTTTTAGCATCTGCTTTATCGCCGAAAGCATCCATAATCCCATTCAATAGAGATGAAGCAGAAACCGGCTTCAGGAGGAAGCGGTTGATGCCGATGCCGGGAGCATCTGAATCGGACAAATCATGGATCTGTTCGGTCATCAAAATGATCGGGGCCGTAAACAACAATTCACCGCGCAGTTTCATGGCCGTCCGCAAACCGTCCATTTCCGGCATGGTCATGTCAATAACGGCCATATCAAACGGCCGATCCGTTTTCTGACGGGTTTTGAGCAAATCGCAGGCGGCATTGCCGCTTTCGACCATATCGGATGTAAATCCGAAGGACCGGATGATTTTGCCCAGAATCTCCCGGGTTTCCGGGCAATCGTCCACGACCAGAATATGCAGGCCGGACAGCGCCAAGGGGATTTCAAGTCGTTTTTCCGGATGCGCCGGCCGCCGCCCGAGGTTGGCGGTAACAGTAAACTCCGAGCCTTTCCGAAATTCACTTTTAACCATTATGCCGCCGCCCATCAGTTTCGCCAGTTGCTGGCTGATGCACAGCCCCAGCCCCGTGCCTCCGTATTTCCGGGTTGTTGACGTGTCCCCCTGGGTAAAAGCCTTGAATAAAGAATTTAAATGCTCTTCGGCCATGCCGATACCGCTGTCTTTGACGGTGCATATCACCCGAATGGTGTCCTGATCGACCATTTTATGGGTCAGGGAAATCAGAACAATCCCCGACGGATCGGTAAATTTCACGGCATTGCTGATGAGATTGGTCAGGATCTGTTGAAACCGGAGAGAATCTCCGACCACCGCCATGGGCGTCTCAGGATTGACATCCAAGAGCATTTCAATCCGCTTTTCCGCTGTTCTCCCCTGAAATATGGCAAGGACATTAGAGATGACCTCATCCAGGTTAAAGGGATTTACATCGAGTTTCAGTTTGCCGGCTCCGATCTTGGAAAAATCCAGAATGTCGTTGATGATGCCGAGAAGCGCATTTCCGGAAGAATGAATAATCTTCAAATAATGTTCTGTTTTGGGAGGCATAACTTCAAAAAGCGCCAGATCGGCCGCGCTGATGACGCCGTTTAGCGGGGTTCTGATTTCATGGCTCATGTTGGCCAGAAACTCGCTTTTCACGCGCGCGGCTTCATCTGCTGCTTCTTTTGCCCGAAGCAGTTCCTCATTGGTGGCCTTGAGCTCGGAGGTTCGCTCCTCCACCCGCTTTTCAAGCTGTCGATAAGAATCTTTAAGAGCCTCCGCCGCCATTTTCCGGTCTGTAATGTCCTCCAGCAGCCCTTCCACATAAATTATCTTCTCATGATCATCAAAAAACGCCCGGGCCTGAACCGAAACCCAGATCCGTTTTCCGTCTTTTCGCTTTAATTGACATTCAAAATTATTCACCGCACCGGAATCGTTCAGCATGATATAAAACTGCCGACGCTCGGCCTTATCGACAAACAAGTCGGCGCCGATATCGTTGATATGGCTTACCACGTCCTCAGCGGAATCATATCCCAGCAGCCGGACCATGGAAGGGTTCACGTCGATAAAGCGGTTGTCCGCACTGGAACGATAGATCCCTTCCTGGGCGTTTTCAAATATACCGCGATATTTTTTCTCGCTCTCGATCATCGCGGCATAGGCGAGTTTCCGCTCAACGATTTCTTTCTTCAGTCTGAGATTGACCTCATGGGTTTCTTCGGCAAGACGATGGGTATTTTCCGCCGACTTTTCTGCCCGGTTCTTGGCGTCCACCAGGGCCAGATCCCTTTGCCTGAGCTGGTCCAGCATGGAGTTGAAGGCATCCACCAGAAGACCGAGTTCATCGTTTCCGCGCTTCTTGACGCAGGCCCCGAAATTCATATGCCGAGCGATCATGTCGCTGGTTTCGGCAAGATCGAGAATCGGCTTTGTAATGATGTGCTGCATTATCGATAACGCCAAAAACACGACCAGGAAGACCCCGAAAAGGATAACCAGGACCAAAACGATATAATTCCGTATCATGGAATACATTTTGTTCAGATCGGAACGGATGTAGACGCTTCCCAGCCGATCCGCGGCGAGGGTGATGGGGCAAACGATATGCAAGGCGTTTCGCGTAAAATAAAATTTTTCGGGACCGTTCGGCGGCAGATCCGGTCGAATGTCTTGGGACCGCCGGTACTGGGCGAAGAGATTCCCTGCTGCGTCATAAATCGCCGCGTATTCAATCGATTCCTTGGCTTTCAGAGATTCAAGGGTTTCCGTGGCCACTTCGGAATCATTAAAAATCAGAGAAGCGGCGCTGCGGCTGGCCACGATTTCTGATAAAACCGTCATTTCACCGGCAAGAAAACGCCTGAACTGAATCACTTCAACGGTCCCGAGGATCCCGCAGGTGAGCAGCAAGGCCAACCCGCTGATCAGCATGATCAGAATGCGGAGTTTATTGCGGATGGAGATATCTCTGAATCTTCTCATTTACGTTTCATTTTTATTATTATCGGGTGACCATTGTGGCGATTTCCAGCAGTTTTGAGCTTAGCTGCAAATTCGACTTGCTCGCGGTGATGTTATTGATTTCAAATCGGATATTGTTTTTTTCACGGAACAGGCGGATCATGCCGCCCTCACGGCAAAATTCTTCGGTATCCCCGATGGTCAAAACCGAAGATCCCTGGACAGCGCTTAGAATTTCAGTATTTTTCCATTCCCCGGACCGCCCGACAAACAGAACATGGCATTGCGAGATGTCCTTTAATGCATCAATCCGCCGGACCGTTAAGGATTTCCCGTCAATTATTTTCCCTTCCTGAGTTTTCAGCACTTCCATGATAGAGTCCGCACCCATAACCCCGACAATGATGCTTTCTCCGCCATGATCGCTCCCATCTGACGGCCATTTCACAAACCGAATAAAATTAATGATCATGGCGCTTTTGATTTGGTCCTCGATTGCCTCCAGAGCCACGGCCGAAGCCGGCAGGAAATTGAGCAGGAAGATGACCGCCAAACCGATTCCCAAGAAGATGCGAAGCAACCGCCGGTATGAGTGATGATATGGCGTGATATCTTTCATAAAAATCTTAGACGGCTTCTCCATAGGCCATTAGCAATTTGTTAAAACCGATACCCCGCCGTCAGCCACACATTTCTGCCTTCGATAGGATGCTGCGTGGGATAATAGCCTCCGGTCGCAGTCCGGATGCCCGGGTCAAACGCCTCGTCATTGTCAAAAAGATTGCGGACCAGCAGTTTGAGATAAAGGCTGTCCAGCAGAAAATGGTCCCAATACACGTGGGAATGAAAAAGAATATAATCATCGATGCGGTGTTCCGGATTGGTCTGGATGGTCTTGATGTCGCCCACATAATTGGTGCGCAGATGAAAGGTGATGTCCTGAAAAATCGCCCAGGAGAATCCGCAGTTGATCTTGTGGCGGGGAATGTTGGGAATATTATCGCCATCGTCGGTCGTCGGCGGGAATACCAGTGATGACGGCATATCCCGGTATTCCCCGCCGGAGTATGCATAATTAATATAAACCGTCACGCGATCCGTCAGAATGATGTCGGAATTGACTTCAACCCCGACCACCGTTGCCTCTCCGATATTCTGGTTCTGGTTCCAGAATTCTGTTTCCGGATTCGGGTTGGGATCCGTGGTTTCGACTTCAAGAATCAAATCTCGGATGACATTATAGTATCCCTGAACGCTGACGTGCCCCCTGGCGGGAAACGTATATCCCGCACCCAGTTCCGCAGACCACATTCGTTCAGGGTCCAGATCCGGATTTTTTTCCCGCTGCCGGGTTTCATCGAGCAACTCCCACGCTGTCGGGGCCCGGAATCCGGTGCTGAACAGTGCCTTGAACGTGTAATCGCCCGGATTTGCGACGGCGCTCATCCGCACGGTATGGGCATCCTCGTAAGCGGTATTATGGTCAAATCGATACCCGCCGATTAAGGAAAAGATTTCTGTCGGCCGGTAAATGTTCTGGATATAACCCGCAAAGTTTTCGTATTTAAAACGTTCGGGAGAGCCATATCCATCGGGAACTTCATAGGAAATGGCTTCCATGCCGAAGGTGGCGTCAAGTCGTTCGGAGGGATTAAAGCGCAGGCGCTCCTCCAGTTCATAGCTGGTGTCCGGCCGGGAATAGCCGCTGACCGTGCTCACTTCTTCGGGAGACTGATAGGCGTCGGGGCCGGGGGTGTTAGGATAGGACTCGTGACTAGAACTTAACAGTTCTGTATGACGCACCACCACCTCACTGTCAAGCGTCCAATGCGGCTGGATGTCCGCGAGATGACCGAGGCTCACGGAGTTATTTTTAAAATCCCATGATGATCCGGTAAATCCATTTTCATCATTGTCAATCTGATAAGTGCCGTTGGCGAAGGTGCCGTCCCCCTGAAGGTACTGCCAGTTCACGGTTTCAAACCGGAACCGGTCAAACGTGAATTTGGCGGTGAGATTGTAGGTTTCCTCGCCGGAATTATTGTAGTCATCCGACCACCAGTACCCCAACCCGTTTGCTTCAAGATTCTGAACGTTGCTGAAATCCGGACCGTCGCTGTTAAGGTAGTATCCGCCGATACTGT
>PCSG01000135.1:5569-7699 GCA_002772195.1 Desulfobacterales bacterium CG23_combo_of_CG06-09_8_20_14_all_51_8
ACTTCTAGTAAACTCGGCGCCGGACTTTGTGATGACGTTAATAACTCCGTTAAAAGCATTGGGGCCGTAAAGGGCGGAAACCGGGCCGGCAACGATTTCAATGCGCTCCACATTATGCAGGGGGTAGCGGCTGGTCCCGCCCAAAATGGCATTCTCCGAGATATTATTGTCCAGGATGCCGTCAATATAAACCAGACTGCGCTGGTTGTTCCCGACAAAGCCCCGCTGATGGATCAGGTCCGGAAACAGGCCATAGGTGTGCTGGATGTAGAATCCGGGCACGTCCTCCAGGGCTTCGATCAGGGTCCGGTACCCCCGTTCCCGGATCTGCTTATCCGTAATCACATAGATGGCCGAAGGCGAATCCTTGATTTTGACTTTGCTGCGGGTCGCGGTTACCACCTCCATTTCCATAAGCTGGCGAAGATCCATGTCAAACAATTCTTCCGCGATGGCCTCCCGGGCACTGGTATCGGCGGGCAAGAGACTTGTCAGAAAAAAGACAACGAGAAAAAGGAGTATTGCGGAATGGCGCTGCGGACGGCTGCGCTGAAAAGGGTCATGGAAAATGATCCGTATCATATGCCCCCCCAAAAAATGCCAAAACGGGTGACGCCGAATTTACCGGCCGCTATTTCCGTCTGAACGGGTGGCAACATCCGCTCAAACAGTGACATCCTGCTTTTATCCGGCGGGACCGATAGATCGATAATGGCCTTTGGATATGGACACGATGACAAAATTTTGCTTTTTTGTCAAGGTCTTACCATATTTTTAAAAAAGTTAAACCTGGATATCCACTTCACTTAAGTTATTCCCTTTCTGGATTCCGGATCGCGATCGCTTCTCTCCCTTGTCCAAAATGACGCACGTTAATGGATATTCGAAGAAAAAATATACTCGTTTTTGGTGAGTATTATTTTTTGTTTCTCCCGCTGAGACGCTGAGACCGCTGAGGGAAAATCCTTTGATGTCCTTATCCTCTGCGTCCCGGCGCCTCTGCGCGAAATAATTTTCCCATCGGATTTCGCCATTGGGACAAAATCCTCAAAGCCTGTCGATCAAGTGTTTAACTTTTTGTTCAATGTCATCCCTGACGGTTCTGACAAATTCGATGGGCTTTCCGGACGGGTCCGGAAGGTCCCAGTTCTCATATTTCACTCCGGGAACGAAGGGGCATTCCTCGCCGCAACCCATGGTGACCATCATGTCCGGTTTGAATTCAGCGATGGCGTCATCGATGGACCGGGGCTTTTGAAAGGCAACGTCGATTCCGGATTCCTGCATGGCTTCTTCCATGATTGGATTGATTTTTTCCGCAGGTTGGCTTCCGGCGCTCTGGGCGTCGATGCGACCGCCGGCATGATACCGGACAAAGGCTTGGGCCATCTGGCTGCGGCCCGCGTTTTCCCGGCACGCGAACAGGATTTTTTTGCGCTGAAACAGGGACGACAGGCGATCCACTTCGGTTTTGATGTCCTGGCGGACGGTTTCATGCTTTTCCATATCCCCGAAATCTTCAATGCGCGAGTAGGTCAGCTTTCCGGAAAATTCCGCGCCGATGGCGTCGAAAAAATATTTGGCCGTCAGGATCATGCCTTCAAACAGGTTTCTTCCCTTGGTGGCCCCCACTGCCAGAAGAATTCCCTTTCGTTCCGGCCGACCGGGATCGGTGAGCATCAGCTTGTATTTCCGGGCCCACAGGGCCTGGCTCCGGTCGATGAGCAGCTTCATCTGGGCTGTGGCATTGTAAAAATAGATGGGCGTGGCCAGCACCACGACATCGGCCCGGCGGAGAAGTCCGTAGATTTCTCCGGTCATGTCATCATCCTCGATGGCGCAGACCCCTTTGCGCTCGCAATTCGCGCAACCGATGCAGGGTTTGATGAATTTATCGCAAACATTGATTACCTGTGTTTGCACCCCGCGCGTTTTCATTTCTTCTATAAAAGCGGACAACAGAACCGTGGTGTTGCCTTTTTTACGGGGGCTGCCCTGCAATCCGAGAACGAACATAATCAACTCCTGCCAAGGCGGTGCCTTGGGTAAAAAGGTGTCAGGTTTCAGTGTTCAGCGTTCGATGTTGAATGCTCGACGTTGGATGTTCGATGTTCAATGTTCAATGCTGGA
>PCSG01000129.1:0-5535 GCA_002772195.1 Desulfobacterales bacterium CG23_combo_of_CG06-09_8_20_14_all_51_8
AGATTGCACAAGCAATAACCAATTCAACTATATTTGATATCTGCAATGAGTAAATCAGAAAAATCCTGTCAGTTAAATTTTTCCGTACCATTTCATGATTTAGATCCGTTGCAGGTCATGTGGCATGGTAACTATTTGAAATATTTCGATATGACGCGATCTGACTTATTCAATAATCTCGGCGTCGATCTTTACCGGGTATACGAAGATGCAAAATATATTTTTCCCATTACCAAAACCTATACCAAACATATTTTTCCGCTCCGGTTCCGTGATGAATTTACCTGTAAAGCAACGCTTATTGAGGCCCATTATAAAATTTTAATACACTTTGAAATAAGATTAGTTCAAAACAACACCCTTTGCGCCCGAGGAAAAAGCGAACAAGTCGCTGTTAAACTGCCGGAAATGGAAATTATGCTCCGAATACCCGATGATGTTAGAAAGGCGCTGGGGTTTGAATGATGAATCCGAACCTGCCGGATGCCTTTATCACCGGATATGAACGGCTCGCCCCCTGGGCCGATCTTTTGGATCAAATCAATGTTTTTCCCGTGGCAGACGGCGACACAGGGCGAAATTTAATGGTCAGCCTGGCCCCCTTGCGATTGCTGAATCAAAAAAATTTAAAACAAGTCACGGATAATCTTTACCATTCCGCCCGAGGGAATTCGGGTAATATTGCCGTCCAGTTTTTGGCCCGGTTTTTAAACATGCATTCCTTTGATTCTCTTTATCCGGCGGCAAAAGAGGGTGCGGAAAAAGCCCGTCATGCTGTTTTAGATCCCAAACCAGGAACCATGCTGACGCTCCTTGAATCGCTTGTCGCTAAATTGGCGCAGGTGGATCAATGGCGTGACCCACGGCATATCACAGCGGGCATTATCGAACACATTGCTCAATCGGTGAGATCAACGCCGGAACTGCTCCCGGAACTAAAAGCAGCCGGCGTGGTTGACGCCGGAGCGTTGGGCATGTTTATTTATCTGGAAGGGTTTTTCAACGGCCTCTGCCATCAGATGGATGGATTCCAGCCGATTCAAAAAATTTTTAGCGGAATGCTCCGGATATCCCCTTCTTTCAAACAGCTTGCAGAAAAAGGATATTGCATTGATTTTGTCGTCCGATCAGGCGAAAATGGTGAGCAACGCGTAAAGGAGATTACAAAAGACGATGAAAATGTATTAATATATTATTTCCAGGATCATATAAAAATTCATTTGCATACGGATGACAAAGACGCAGTAAAGGAAAAAGCGCAATCACTTGGGCAGGTTGTCAATTGGGTGGAGGATGACTTAAGCGAGCAAACCAGGGCGTTTAATCCGCAAAAAGCAAAGACGCCCATTCATATTGTTACCGATGCAGCGGGTTCCCTGACACGTTTATTCGCTCACAATTTAGGCATCACCCTTTTAGATAGTTATATAACGATCGGAGACAAGTCCCAGCCGGAAACCTGCGTCAACCCATCCGATCTTTACAAGGCGATGCGCGCCGGGACAAAGGTTTCCACATCACAAGCCTCCTTATTTGAACGCCGCCAGCATTATCAACATCTTTTAGATCATTATCCAAACGTACTTTATTTATGTGTGGGATCGGTCTTCACCGGCAATTATCAAATTGCCGTGAGCTGGAAACATCAAAATGATCCCCGTGACTGTTTTACCGTGATGGACACGAAAGCGGCTTCAGGCAAGCTGTCGATTATTGTGATATCAACAGCCCGGTTCGCCACCCGAACAGATGATCCAGGCGAAGTTATCCGATTTGCCCACCGTGCTTGTTCAAAAAGCGAGGAATACATATTTGTCGATAAGCTTCAATTCCTTGCAGCGGGCGGAAGATTGTCAAAAACGAGCGCGTTTTTCGGTGATATGCTCCACCTGAAGCCGATCATCAGCCCAACGGCAGAGGGCGCAAAAAAAATCGGCGTTGTTCGAAACCAGGAAGCCCAGCTTGACTTTATAATCGAAACGTTAAGCCGACATTTTCAAGAAGATTCAAAACCACTGATTCTGCTTGAATATTCCGATAACCGGGAATGGGTAGACAATACAGTTAAACAGGAATTAAAAAAGCGATTTCCGGTTGCGGAAATTCTGCTGCTCCCGTTTTCATTGACTTCCGGCGCACATATCGGGCCGGGTGCTTGGGCTTTTGCTTATTTGCCGGAAATGGTTTAACCCGAATTTTCATGAGATTGCCGTCTATATAGTATGAGTCAAGTCAATCGACATAACGGGTTGCATTGTAAAAACAAAAAAAAATTTGCAATTGTGATTCCGGTATACAACCACCACCAAAAAGTTAGTCATGTTATCCGATCGGCGTTAGCGCTTCACCTGCCCATATTTGTGATTGACGATGGATCTTCGGATTTAACCTTTGAAAAGATAAAAGATATTGCCGGAATTCATATCGTCCGCCACCCAAAAAATCTCGGCAAAGGCGCCGCCATCATGACCGGTTTTGCCGAAGCCGCCGGAGTTGCGGATTGGGCGATAACAATAGATGCGGACGGCCAACATGATCCCGCTGATGCTGAAAAATTAATGAAGGCTGCAATAACGTCACCCGGCGCCATTATTGTGGGTATGCGAACGGGGATGGATGGCGCTCATGTCCTTTGGACAAGTCGGTTCGGGCGTCAATTTTCGAACTTTTGGGTTTGGATTTCCGGGGGACCAAGGCTTCAGGATTCGCAAAGCGGATTTAGGATTTATCCTTTACCGGAAGCGATGAATCTGAACGTCAAATCAAAGCGATTTGAATTTGAAGTCGAAATTCTCGTACTGGCCAACCGGCATGGTATTCCGGTAATTGAGGCGCCGGTAAATGTCAATTATGATCCGGCCGGCGAACGGATTTCTCATTTCCGGCCATGGATGGATTTTTTCAGAAATACCCGAGCATTTTCAAGATTGATTGTCGAAAGAATTTTAATACGACCGTTTGTTAAGGAGCGGGATTAAAAGGTACGGCATGCAGACCTCATTTTTTTTAAAAACAAAGTCCTTTCGACGAATTTTCTTTATACTATGCGGACTTATTTTTTCTACGCTGATGATCATCGGCCTTTTCCGCATTCGAATCGATACCAATATATTAACGTCTTTGCCCAAAAATGATCCCGTCATCGCAGATGCAAATTTTACGATAGTGCATCATCCCTTCCAGAATCAAATTGTTATCGATGTCAGTTGTCAAAAGAATGACATTGAAATTTTGATTTCAGGCGGCGAACTGGTTGAAACTGAATTGGCAAAAAGCGGCTTGTTCAGAACAATCGGCATGAAAGATATGCAGCATCTGTTTCCGGAGTTATTAGAACATATCACAAATAACCTGCCGGTCATGTTTAGCGCCGAAGAATTAAACACGCAAGTCAGACCGATTTTAGAAAATGATGACCTAAAGCAGCGAATTAAGGATAATTTATCCCAGTTGCTGACCATGGACGGGGTCGGACAGGCAGAGGCGATTTTAAATGATCCATTGGGATTAAGAGGTATCGTGCTGCAAAAACTCAAACAATTACTGCCGGCTGATAACATTCATTTTTATAAAGGGCACTTGATCTCTTCGGACCGCAAGCATCTGCTGATCATCGCCAACCCGCAATCAGCAAGCATCGATTCAAAATTATCTCACAAAATTGCAGATTTGATCGAACAGACCAGAATAGACCTCAACCGAAAATTTGAAAAAAGTGGCGATCATTTCACATTAACCCCTTTCGGTGCCTATCGGGCTGCCCTGGACAATGAAATGACCGCCAAAAATGATATACAAAACGCCATGTTATATGCAACAATCGGAATCGCGCTGCTTTTGATTTTTTCCTTTCCCAGGCCGTTAATCGGGCTCCTTGCATTTTTACCGGCTTTTTTTGGAACAATTTGTTCTTTGGCCGTCTATTCGTTGTTATGGCATGAACCGATTTGTATCATGACGATTGGATTCGGCGCAGCTATCATATCCATTACGGTTGACCACGGGATTTCCTATTTGTTGTTTTTGGACCGTCCTTATGAAACGAAAGGACGGGAGGTTGTCAAGGAAGTCCGGGCGGTGAGTATATTAGCAGTTTTGACATCTGTCTGCGCGTTTTTGACCCTTTCAATCAGTGGTTTTCCAATTCTGTCACAAATCGGTCAGTTCGCGGCATTTGGGATTGCTTTTTCTTTTTTATTCGTACATTTCTTTTTCCCCCTGATGTTTCCAACAATGCGCCCGGGAAAATCGAAAAGAGCATTACCTCTGCAAACGGTTGTCAATAAATTATTCATCGGCGGCGGGAAATACAAATTTATTTTGGCTTTGGGATTCGCCACGCTGATGTGCTTTTATGCCAGGCCGGAATTTAAAGTGGATATCACTTCTATGAATACCATCACGGAAGAAACGATTGATGCTGAAAATCTGTTTTCAACGGTGTGGGGGCATAAATTCTTTGATAAAGTTTATATGCTTATCGAGGCAGATAATTTGGTCTCTCTTCAGGAAAAATGTGACAAACTGGCTGATGGAATAGATAGAGAAATATCGGCGCAACGATTGTCCGACGCCTTTCTCCCGTCAATGATTTTCCCGGGGATTTTAAAAAGGAAAGAGAATCTGGCCGCCTGGAACCAATTCTGGAATGAAAAACAAAAAACCTCATTTTATGACGAACTGAAAGATACGGCAGTTGAACTGGGTTTCACACCAGATGCATTCTCAGATACATACGCAACTCATGATGACAACGTTCTTGATCAAATAACGATCCCGCAAGAATTTTATCAACTATTCAATATCTATCAGTCGCAAAAAAACAACTCTTGGATATTATTCACTTCACTTACACCCGGTCATTCATATGATTCTGAAAAATTTTTCTTAGACTATCATAACGATAACAGCGTCCATGTTTTTGATCCGCCCTTCTTTTCAAAGCGATTGGGAGAATTTCTTTCTAACACATTTACTAAAATGATTTTGATTATCGGCTTGAGTGTTCTGATTCTCCTGCTGTTGTTTTTTGTGGATATCACCTTGACCCTCGTTGCATTGATTCCGATTTTATTCTCAATGATATGTACGCTTGGGACCCTTCATTTAATCAATCATCCCCTCAATATTTCCGGGCTGATGCTTTCAGTGGTCGTAATCGGGATGGGCATTGACTATTCGCTCTACCTTATCCGTTCATATCAGCGATATAGAGATGAAACCCACCCTTTTCAGGACCATGTTCGAATGACGATATTTCTTGCTGCCACATCGACGTTGATTGGATTTGGCGCACTGAGTATCGGTGAGCATAATCTTATGAGGAGTCTGGGGCTTTTTCTGGTTTTGGGAATCGGATTTGCACTGGTCGGCACGGTTGCCCTCTTGCCTCCCCTGCTGAATTATCTTTTCAAGCCGGTAACGCTGGCAAAAGCGGATATATTACCCAACTCAACGGCTCATCTGAAGCGAATTCGAAGGTTATACCGGCACTTGGAGGCCTATCCGCGAATGTTTGCCAGGTTTAAGATAATG
>PCSG01000129.1:5573-10485 GCA_002772195.1 Desulfobacterales bacterium CG23_combo_of_CG06-09_8_20_14_all_51_8
TGGTAGCGGATTTGGTGCCCCTGCCGCCTGGATACGCGCTCTTTATCCGGATGTCACCATCTACGGCATAGAGCCTGATGCGGAGCGTGTCAGGATCGCATCCCGGGTGGTCAGTACAAACAGTAAAATCGAATACGGCAGGGCGCCTGATTTGCCGGACTTCACGGGGCGGGCGGACACAGCGCTGATGATTGACATGATTCATTATTTAAGCGATGTTGATTTGAACTTGACCCTGGACAACTTATTAGTGAAACTCAACTCAACGGGCAAACTCATCATACGGGTTACCATTCCACGTAACAAGATTTCTTTTTATCGCAGAATTGAGGAGTTACGTCTCAATATCTTGGGAATCGGTTATTATTTTCGAAGCCTTGCCGAGATCAAACACCTATTGACCGCCAAAGGATTTAGGATCGAAACAACCGCGCCGTCCGGCTCAAATAGAGAAGAGACATGGATTGTCTCGGAGGTTAATGGGGTGGTTGATTAGGACAAAGTAGTGATCAATATTTTCTATGAAATATTAATGTTTTTCTCACAGCGATGCGGGATATGGATTTTTTACATGGCGTCCTGGATGGTTGCCACGGGATATTTTTTTTTGTTTCCTGCCAGAGTCGCAATAAGTGTCCGGTTTTACCGTGCGCTTTTTCCAAACCGCTCCGCATTCTATCATATTCTATGCGCGTGGAGACAATTTCATCGGTTTACACATTTATATATCGACCGATATTTACTCCAGCATTCCAATCGTATTTCCTATACAATAGAAGGATGGCATCACCTCGAAAAAACCGTTCTGCAAAAAACCGGCGGCATTCTGCTGATGTCTCATATCGGGAACTGGGAAGTCGCCGCTCAACTCTTGCGGAAAAAATCCATCCCGCTGATGTTATTCATGGGGAAAAAAGATAAAGAGCAAATTGAAGGCACGCAAAAAGAAAAGTTAAAAAAAAGCGGCGTTCAAATTATTGCCATTGATCAGGGCAGTGATTCCCCGATTGAAATTTTAGAAGCCGTCAAATTTCTCAGACAAGGAGGGATTATTTCCATGACCGGCGATCGCGTCTGGTCTTTGAAACAAAAAGTCATCAAGACTCGTTTTTTAAACCACGAAATCAAAATTCCCGAGGCCCCCCATGCGATAGCGGCGCTTACAGGCGTTCCCCTTCTCGTTTTTTTTTCTTTTCGTATCAAACTGCATAAATATCATGTGGTTCTCAATCCGCCTATTTTTTTAAAAGCGGATTCCCGCCGTGACCGGAAAAAAATTATTCATATGTCGGCTGGAAAATACGCACGCATGCTTGAAGCAGCCGTGTTCCGATATCCGGTTGAGTGGTATCATTTCGAGCCGTTCCTCGGCCCTGCAATTGGCGTGTCAAATGAATGAGGGATGGGGAAAATCGGATGGGCATAAACGGCGAACTGACCCAAAATTCATAAAATTTTCAATAAAAACAACTAAATAAAAACTGTTGAATTAAATAAAAAAAGGCTCTAATATGGTCAAAAAAATATTTATAATGAAAAAAATCCTGTTAAAATAGATAGTTAAATTGTTACAACATGGACTGGTATTTAGTAAAAAAAATTCTATTTGCCCCATCAAAAGAAATTTCGGCAACTGTAACCGTTCCGGGTAATTCTCCCTGGTTTTCAGGTCATTTTCCAGGAAATCCCATTCTTCCGGCCATCGCTCAAATTTCGATTGTGTTTGATATGGTATGCCAGGCCGTCAAAAAACCGATCTTTCTCAAAACCTTCCATCGGGTTAAATTTAGAAAAATTATTTTACCTGATGAAGAGATGGACATAACGGCATCTCAAATTGTCGGAACGCCAATGAATTATTCTTTTCAAATAATGGTTAACGGGGAAATTGCTTGTAAGGGGATGATGCAAACTGATATTTTGATAAAATTATAATTATAGATAGAGGAGAAACCATGCAACAAGAGAATCAATTACAGGAGATGATCCTGTCGGTAGCAAAAATTTTAATCGATGAATTAAGAATCGAAGATGTCACTCCGGAAACATTTGATCCTGATATTAATCTGGTGGATGAAGTTGGGATCGACAGCATGGATCTGGCAACTGTGGCCCTTGTCCTTCAGGATGAATATCGAATCACGATTGATGAAGAAGATTATCCCAAATTACAATCAATCCGACTTATTGCGGAATATATCCTGGAACTTCTGGCAATGGAAGCATGATGACTGAATTTTAAAACCGGCAGGGCAAAGAGAATTATGAGCAGCAAAAAAAGCAATCTTTTAGCAAAAAACCAGACCCCTCAAAAATGGAAATTTTCTGATATCATCGCCATTCCTGGGATAAATGAAAAATGGGAGAAGGTTAGAAAATATTTTTTTCTGCGTGAATCTACCTATGATATGACAAACCGATGCAACCTTCAATGCGAGGGATGTTATTATTACAAAGGGGACAAATCCATTGCAAAAGAAAATACCGATCCGCAGCAATGGCAACGGTTGATGATAGATGAGAAAAAAAGAGGGATTACTTACGTTGTCCTGGCCGGAGCAGAGCCCTCTCTCGTACCGGAACTATGTGAAACCTGTTTTCGCGAAATCCCCTACGGTTGCATTGCCACCAATGGTCTAAAAAGAATACCCGAATCGATCGATTATCAAATTCATATATCCGTTTGGGGAAACGACCAGACCAGCCTGAAAACAAGAAACGCAAAAAACATGCTGCGCCGGCAGATGGATAATTATAAAAATGACCCCCGGGCTGTTTTTGTCTATACCTTTACGAGCAAGAATATTGATGAAATACATGAAGTAATGGATTTCATCGCAGACAATGGCGGCATGTTAACGTTTAACATGTTTTCATCGCCCGTTGGATATGACGGAGAGTTGCGCCACAACGATATTTCTCTTATTAAAACAAGAAAAACAATGCAGCAAATCTGCTCAACGTATCCTGAAAATATTTATTTTTCTAACTATAATATCGTATCTCATACCCACAAACTCGGTCTGCATGACTTATTTTACTGTTCCTATCCGAGAATGAATCAATCCAAAGATATCGGGCTGGGTCGTTCTTTCAGACAATATCGAACAGATCTCACGTGGGACCGGAGCATGTCCTGTTGCGTACCGGATACGGATTGTGCCGATTGTCGGCATTATGCCGCCGGCAGTGCAGTGGTTACCGCCAGGATGTACCGGCATGCCGTTAATCCGGATTTATTCAGTGCATGGCTGGATTATGTGGATGTCTATCTTTCCGTGTGGGTAAGAGGGTATGAAAAAGAGATGAATCTGTGTACCGATTTGATTGCCCCGCCAGGGCATGAAATATTTGAACATTGAGCATACTGAAACTCGGAGTGTATAATGAAGACCGTAAGTTCATTACTTGATCAGGAGTGGTTCGCACGTTACCAAACAATTTCCAAACTGAATATTCGCAGTTCAATTTATGATGTAACCAACAGATGCAACCTCAGATGCAAAGGCTGCTTTTTCTTTTCTTCCGGCGAGGATCATGCGGCTAAAGAAGAAATGGATCCGGAAAAATGGGCGCGGTTTATTGATTCGGAAAAAGAAAGAGGGGTAAATCTCGCAATCCTGATCGGCGGAGAACCGACGCTCTGTTTAGATCGCGTGGAAATGTTTAACAACCGGATGCCCAGTTATTGTGCGACCAACGGGTTGATTAAAGTCCCTCGGGACCGGTTTCCGGACATGATAGTGGGAATTTCCCTGTGGGGAGATGAAACTGATGAGAAAACGCTCCGCGGAAAAGATACCTTTGCCGTCTCCAGCCGCAACTATGAAGGAGATCCGTATGCCTATTATCTGTATACGATAACCCCCAAACAAATCGGCAAAACCGAACAAATCATAAAAAAAATCCGTGATATCGGCCTTAAAGTGCATATGCAGTTGCTTTCAAACGACGAAGCCGTGGACGGTTTTTTCTGGAAGAAAGACGAATTAGAAGGTATTTGCGCCGAAATGGATGCAATGCTGGATGCTTACCCCGATACGGTAATTTCTTCAAAATACTATCATAAAATAATTACAACCGGGAAAATGCTGGGGAGATCTTTCGGATGGGCGGAATGTCCGTCCGTCACTGAATCGTTAGACAATCGTAATCCACAGCCAAAACGACTGATCCATTTTATTCGCTGGGCATCGGATCTTAAGACAACGCATCGCTGCTGCACCTCAGCGACAAGGGATTGTTCGACCTGTAAAGACGGCGCTGCTCACATGAGTTGGGTGATGGTGAACAAAAGGGCCCACATGCGATCAACCGAAGATTTACAAAATTGGATTGAAGTTTATGAAATGTTCGCAAAACTTTATAAATTTATTCCATGGTAATTCCCTCCACATCAATGGGTGAAAGAAAAAGCGTAATTGTTGGGTACGATGCAATTTCACCCCTTGGCTCTGATCTTACAACCCAATGGGAAAAGGCAGTTAACGGAAAAAGCGGAATCGGTCCGCTGACGCGGTTTCAACCGTCCGATAATTTCCCCATTCGCATCGCCGGAGAAGTCCCCGATATTGATACGTCACCGTATCCCTTTTTATCATCCCGTGAACTCGCCAACTGGCGATCGCCGATATTTAAACATGGGATGCTTGTTGTTCATCGCGCCCTTGAAAAGAGCGGCATCGAAATCAATGCAGAATTATCCCCTCGCGTTGCCGTGACCTTCAGCTCAGCCGTCGGTGGGCAGGATAGCGTCATTCATGCCGACAGGCGAATGATAGCCGAAGGCAAATTGCCGCATCCATACACAAATCCAAATTCATGTATCAATATGGTCGGCGGTAAAATTTCCATTTTAACCCAGGCGACGGGCCCGATCCTGTCTACCATTACCGCCTGCTCCACAGGGGCC
>PCSG01000129.1:10532-10683 GCA_002772195.1 Desulfobacterales bacterium CG23_combo_of_CG06-09_8_20_14_all_51_8
GCTCTGGTTGAGCCCCTTGTTGCGGGGTTCGCCACCATGAACGGGGCGTATAAAATAAAGCCGAATCAGCCGGAAGAGTCTGCGTCTTCTGCAAGCCGGCCATTTTCAATTAATCGAAGGGGATTTGTCGTTTCAGAAGGCGCGGGGGCGA
>PCSG01000129.1:10707-13662 GCA_002772195.1 Desulfobacterales bacterium CG23_combo_of_CG06-09_8_20_14_all_51_8
CCGATGCCCACGGTTTGAACTACAATATTCAATTGGCCGGCTGGGGAATGACCTCGGATGCCCATCATTTCGTTGCGCCCTATGTGCCGACCGTATCCCGTTGTATTGCCCAAAGCATTCAAAATGCCGGGCTCTGCCCTGAAGATATCGATGCGATCAATGCCCATGCCGCTTCCACCCAAATCGGCGACAAGGTTGAATTTGACGCGTTAAAAATAATTTTCGGGAAAAATATTCCTCCCATCACTGCCAATAAATCTTTGATTGGTCATGCAATGGGCGCTTCCAGTGCGATTGAGATTATTTTCGCCATGGAAGGGATGAGCCGGGATACACTGCTGCCCACCATCAATTATCATCCCGACCCGGAAATTCCGATTGCTTCCCTGCAAACTCAAGAGCATACGCTTAAGCAAGAATTTGTTCTAAAAAATGCTTTCGGGTTCGGTGGCTGCAATTCATGTGTTGTCTTACAAAAAGTAAATTGACCCTGACAAGGAACCTATGAAAGCCCCAAAGAATAGACGCGTATTTATAATTGGTTACGGAGCTGCAACACCTCTGGGTCAAAATTTTAACGAAACCTGGAAGCGTGCCCTAAGAGGAGAAACAGGTTTTACGAAAGTCACCCGATGCGAGGTCGAATCATTAAGTAATGTCGTGGGCCAGATACCGGATTGGGACCCGATGGCGTTGGATTTTGTGGATGGCAAGGAAGCTTATAACTGGAACGCGGATTTTATCATTCTGACCATGGCGGTTTGCCGTGAAGCGCTGCGAAATTCCGGATTGGAAATGGATGATACGGATATTAAATCAAGAACTGCATGCCTGATCGGATCGGCCCTCAATGGCACGGATTCATTTCGAATCGCCATGGACCATTATATCAACGAAGGGCCCTTAAAAATAAGCCCTTATCTTCTCCCAAACCTTTGCGCCAATCTTCCTTCGAGTAAAGCCGGCATCCTTCTGGGATTCACCGGCCCGATTTTTTCCCCTCAAAGCGCCTGTGCATCCGGGAACCATGCGATTGGCATCGGCGCCCGGATGATTCGTGATGGAGATTGTGATTTTGTGCTGGCCGGCGGCGTGGATACTTGTATTATGCCGGAAATTATCCATGGATTTGCGAATATGAATGCAACCATTAAAATTGACAAAAACGACCGCGCTTACAATGATCCGTCTCAAGCCTCCCGGCCCTTCAGCATCGACCGAAAAGGGATGGTCCTTTCAGAAGGATGCGGTGTCCTGGTATTGGCTGCGGAAGAGATGCTGAAGTCTTACGGACTCTCCCCTAAAGCCGAAGTATTAGGAGTCGGATGGACTTCAGACGCTTTTCACTTTACCAAACCGAACCCGGGAACGATCGTAAAAGCCATCCATGACGCCATAGACGATGCCGGGATCAGTCCTGAAGATATTCAGTATATTAATGCGCACGGGACATCAACTTCCAAAGGGGACTCTACTGAAATTGAATGCCTGAAAACTGTATTTGGAAAAAAATTAAAAGGCATTCCCATCTCTTCGAACAAATCCCAGATCGGACATACACTGGGCGCGTCCGCGGCGATTGAAGCCGCTTTAAGCATCGAAGGAATGCAAAAAGGATATATCCTGCCCACCGTCAATCATATACCGGACCCGAAATTAGGAGATATCGACATCGTACCCAATACCGCCCGCCGGCAGAATTACGATTGTTTTTTGTCCAACGCGTTCGGCTTCGGCGGCACCAACTGCTGCATTTGTTTCAGGGGAGTATCATAATGAAACCCAAACCATTCATACCGGAGAGATATAATGGCGACGACCGATTTGTAAAAAATAAGGCGGATGGTCTCGTCTGGCACAGATGCCAATATCGCACCTTATATGCGGATACGGATCGTTCTCAATTTGTCTATCATTCTAATTATCTGCGCTATTTTGAATTTGGACGGGCATCTTTGATGCGGGATGTCGCCTACTCTTACAGGGAAATTGAAGCCAATGGATATCTGTATCCGATTATTGAAATCGGACTGAAATATTTCAACCCGTTATATTACGATGATTCCATGTGGATCCATACTCATTTTGCAAAGCTTGAACGAGTTCGGCTTCAGTTTGATTATATTATCACCCATCCCGAAAGCCAGAAAATCATTTGCCAGGGATTTACAAAGCACTGCGCTGTCAATCTATCCGGAAAACCAGTGGCAATTGACGAAAAAACGATCCAGTTATGGAAAATGTTTCCAAAATAACCGATACGATCCAATTTCCACTGACAATCGATGTATATCCATATTTAAGAGATCATCGTTTTCAAGGGAAAACGGTTCTTCCCGCAGTTGAATCCATGCGACTGATGGCGGCAGCCGTTTCCACATTCCAGCCAAAGGCCGATACCCGCCTGCTTACAAATGCAAAATTTATAAAATTTCTCTATATTCAGCCGCAGGATAAGCAAATCAACGCCTTTACCGAAATTGGAATAACCACTGACGGGCTGATTATTGCCAGATTGATCACCAAACATTGCTCCCCGCAAAGCGACTTTACCCGTATAAAAGAACACGCTGTTATTCACTTCTATGACAACACCTATCCAATAGCGGAAACGACCGACGCATTTAAATTAATTAAACCCGGCAAAGATCGCATAGATGTTTCCGCGGAAACAATCTATCGCGAACTTGTTCCTTTCGGCCCCTGCTACCAAAACCTTACCGGTAAGTTAACGCTTTTTAAAAAAGGAGCCGATGCAACAATCCGCACCCCTGGTTATCCCGACTTATCCAACCTGCTGGGTTCCCCCTTCACGCTGGATGCGGCATTTCATGCCGCATGTGTGTGGGGTCAACGCTATACGGACATCGTGGGCTTCCCTGTCGGATTTGAAAAACGAACCATTTTGCAACCGACACAACCGGAGCAAACGTATCAAAGCCAAATCGTTCCGGT